>NZ_CP068419.1:1357500-1505000 GCF_016757795.1 Gluconobacter sphaericus
GCGACTGTTTAGTAAAAACACAGGGCTCTGCGAAATCGTGAGATGACGTATAGGGCCTGACGCCTGCCCGGTGCCGGAAGGTTAAGAGGAGGTGTGCAAGCACTGAATTGAAGCCCCGGTAAACGGCGGCCGTAACTATAACGGTCCTAAGGTAGCGAAATTCCTTGTCGGGTAAGTTCCGACCTGCACGAATGGCGTAACGACTTCCCCACTGTCTCCAGCATCGACTCAGCGAAATTGAATTCCCCGTGAAGATGCGGGGTACCCGCGGTCAGACGGAAAGACCCTATGAACCTTTACTGCAGCTTTGCAGTGGCATCAGAGACATTCTGTGTAGGATAGGTCGGAGGCTTTGAAGCCGGGGCGCCAGCACCGGTGGAGCCATCCTTGAAATACGACCCTGAATTTTTCTGATGTCTAACCGAGACCAGTAAGCCTGGTCCGGGACCCTGCATGGTGGGCAGTTTGACTGGGGCGGTCGCCTCCCAAAGTGTAACGGAGGCGCGCGATGGTGGGCTCAGGCCGGTCGGAAACCGGCTGTCGAGTGCAATGGCATAAGCCCGCCTGACTGTGAGAGTGACAGCTCGATCAGAGACGAAAGTCGGCCATAGTGATCCGGTGGTCCCACGTGGACGGGCCATCGCTCAACGGATAAAAGGTACTCTAGGGATAACAGGCTGATCTCCCCCAAGAGTCCACATCGACGGGGAGGTTTGGCACCTCGATGTCGGCTCATCACATCCTGGGGCTGGAGCAGGTCCCAAGGGTTCGGCTGTTCGCCGATTAAAGTGGTACGTGAGCTGGGTTTAGAACGTCGTGAGACAGTTCGGTCCCTATCTGCCGTGGGTGTAAGAGACTTGAGAGGATTTGTCCCTAGTACGAGAGGACCGGGATGAACATACCTCTGGTGCACCGGTTGTCACGCCAGTGGCACAGCCGGGTAGCTAAGTATGGACGGGATAACCGCTGAAAGCATCTAAGCGGGAAACCCACCTCAAAACTAGGTCTCATAGAGCCGTGAGAGACCATCACGTTGATAGGCCGGGTGTGAAAGTGCAGTAATGCATGCAGCTAACCGGTCCTAATCGCTCATACTTCTCACAACAAACACATGCACAGAAATCAGCCACACTTCCTTCACAACGCACCAATCTCCACCCTCTCTTAAAAGACAGGGTGGGCTGGAAGACCTGGTGGCCATTGCGAGGGCCCTACACCCGATCCCATCCCGAACTCGGCCGTGAAATCCCTCAGCGCCTATGATACTGCACCTTAAGGTGCGGAAAAGTCGGTCGCCGCCAGGTCCCCCAGCCTACCCATACACACCACAAAACCTCCCAACATCATCATACACCACCGCGGGGTGGAGCAGCCCGGTAGCTCGTCAGGCTCATAACCTGAAGGCCGCAGGTTCAAATCCTGCCCCCGCAACCATACAATCCTGCACCAAGACCTTCTCAAGAACGCCAGCATCAGGGTGATGCTCGGCGTTCTTCTTGTTCGTCGTAAACCAGAGGATTCAAAGAAGCCTCTGGTTTTGAGACCATAAAGACCAAAATGAGAGATATCGTCCATTGTTCTACAAGTGGTATCTTGAAGAGCGTCGAGGGTTCGCGGTGCTACCCGTTTGATCCATGTTTTCATTTTGGCGAAAATGTTTTCGATCGGGTTGAAATCAGGACTGCAGGGAGGCAGGAACAACATCCTGGCCCGGACTGTCTTCATAGCCTCGCGGGCTCGCTTCCTTTATGGGTGGGTAGTCTGATGAGAAGAATGAAAATGTCACTCGGCGACGAGCTCGGGCCGAGCCCCTGCGGATATAATGCTCGACGCAGACACATTAAAGCCTCCGACAGCAGCTCGCCGGGTCATGACGGAGACAACCAGCCGCAATGACTCGCCTGCCGCCGCAGATCGGACAATAGAGCTCGCATCATGACCGCCAGCCTGCATCCCAAAAAACAGGATGAACCAGATTTCGCTCAATAAGGAAATCCTAGAATGAACCAGTTAGGTCAGATTATGCTTTAGTCGCACGTGAGAACAATTTTCCCAACCCCGCCTCCGGCTTCCATCATACGGTGGGCTTCGCTGGCGTCCTGTAAAGGGACTGTAGCATAGACCACTGGCCTGAGCGCGCCGCTTGCAAAGAGCGGGAGAGCAATTTCTTTGAATCGCTCTATCATCTCGCGCTTTTCTGCGATGGTGCGTGACTTCATCACCGTTCCCAGGAGGCGCAGGTGATTATGCAGGACGAGGTTCAAGGGGATTACTACGTCCGCATCATCACTGAGTACACCGACCTGCACAAGCGTCCCGCCTTGACGCAAACTGCGCAGGCTGGGCGCCAGATAGCTGCCGCCGACAAAATCGATGACAGCATCGACGCCTTTACCCTCCGTTGCCATCTTGACGCCGACTTCCCACAGTTCAGGCTGGCGATCCAGAACCACGTTCGCACCTAACCCCTGAACGTCTGGGGCACGTACGGCGCTTGTGGTTGCAATCACCCTCGCTCCGAGTGCAGCTGCCAACTGAACGCAGGCAGAGCCAATGCCACCAGCGGCTGCATGGATCAGGACCGTCTGACCAGCCGTAATGTTCGCCAGATGGTGCAACACTTCGACTGCTGTCACGAAGGATTCCATGATTGCTCCTCCTTCGATCCACGTCAGGGAATCTGGGATTTTGACTGCCATAGCCTGATCCACGCGTGCATCGTCTGCATAAGCTCCGCCGCCCACGATTGCCATGATACGGTCTCCCGTTTGGAACCCTGTGACGTCTCTGCCTACCGTTTTGACTTCTCCCGCAAGTTCGAGACCCAGCAGATGGCTGTCTCCAAAATGTTGCCCTGCGTAAAATCCGTTTCGTTGTAGAATATCCGCCCGGTTGACGCCTGCCGCATGAACACGAACGATCAGATCATCCGGCCTCAAAATCGGAAATGGAGCGTCCTCGATACGCAATACATCCGCAGAGCCAAAATCGGCATAGTGAATGGCTCTCATTGTGCGCTCTCCTGACGAGACAGGGCGCGACGTGCAATACTCTCGGCAAACAATGGTGTTTCCCGACGATTATGGTCGCTACCAGCCGCCTGACGAGCAGCGGCGGCCGTTTCGAATGCAATTCCGTTTGCGTCGATAAACGCCATGAAATCGTCGGTCGGTCGGGCTGTTACACGGTTCGTATAACGGGTTCGTCCGTTGCCGATATCTTCCGCAATCAACTCCCAGAGGACATTGACACGGGTGCGGCCGTTGGCCGTAAAGACGTCCGAGATTGAGTTCATACGGCAATAGCTGGGCGTTGCTTCATCCGCGACGTAATGCTGTACGACCAGACCCGTTCCGACCATTTCAACATTGATTGACATTCGCCGACCGTCATCAGTGGTCGTGATGCCCGCAGCGATATGATCCGGTTCACAGCAGCGAAGGTACTCGGCTTCTGACACCGTGAACAGCCAGTCTGCTATGTCTACCTGAGTGAACGGCACATCGATCTCATGCGAATAGGCTGATTGTGACAGGATTTGATCCAGAATTTTCATGTCCGATTTCCCTCTTATGCGATGCAACGTCGTGCTGCGTCTGTGCCCAAGGGATGCCTCGACAGAAGGGCCATGATAACGCATAGATTTGAAGGAGCGCTTTTGCCGAATTAGCAAAGATGGGCCTGTTGGATGAAAGACCCCCGCTTCGCCGAACATCTTGGCGTTTTCGTCGATGTGATCCGCCAAGGGAGTTTTTCTGCTGCCGCGCGAAGGCGGGGACAGACACCTTCAGCAATCGTTCGCCAGATCGACGCATTGGAATATTCCCTAGGGGTCCCGCTTTTGATCCGCTCCACCCGGGCGCTTGCGCTGACAGATGCGGGTGAGCGTATGCTTGAACGTGCCCAGCCACTGCTGGATCAACTGGCAGACATGCACGCAGAAGTCGCTGCGTTCGACGGTGCCGTGACGGGAACAGTGCGGATTGCGTGCTTTCCGACCTTCGGCAAGCGCTATGTCATTCCAGCACTGGAGAGTTTGCTCGTAGAACATCCTGATCTCCACATTGAGCTGGATCTGACAGAGCGTCTCGCGGATCCTGTGCTTGAGCGGTTGGACGCGGTTATCCGGATCGGACAGTTAGCGGATAGCACTTTGATTGCAACCAAACTGGCCGACCAAAAGCGCCTCCTTGTTGCCAGTCAGCATTATCTTGATTGTTACGGCGAACCAGAAACTTTGGCGCAACTGCGTCAACACAAGCTGATCGACAAACTGCATGGCAATGATCTGCTAGGTTGGGCAGATATTATGGGACAGCGCCTTATCGACGGGAACGACATCAAGCCGGTTTTCCGGTGTGACGATTTTGAGGCTATGAGGTTGGCAGCACGTTCGGGGATGGGAATTGCCCTGCTGCCAGATTGGGTGGTTGGGCCGGATGTCAACGCCGGCGCCCTTACGCGTATTCGTTTTTTGAGCGAAACGTGGAACACTCACTGTGATGGCATTTGGTTGTTGCGCGCACTGGCTCAGCCGTCGGCCCGTTTGCGCGTTGTCATAGCAGCGCTGCGCACGACCATCGGGATAATCCCGACATGGGAAAGTCGTAAGGTTCAGGCCTGATCGGAGGCCTGTCTGTTTGGATCGTACCTTGTGGCAGTGAAGTAGTTGGTACACTCGGCTTGGGGGAAGGTTACTGAGAGCATAGCTGTCTCAAGGGGCTTCGATGCTCCGGGCGGCCGCTTTGCGCAAATAAGCATTGAATTTGGCAAAGGCATTCTCAAGTGGATTGAAGTCCGGAACTAAACAATTAGAAATGGTCTGATGAGGATTTGCGGCGGCCACCCAGGCTGTAACGGTTGCCTGGGTAGGTGAAGATACCCTTCATGACGACGCGGCCTTTAACCCATGTGCGGCGTACGAGCTGGAGGCAGGGCTCGTGAGGACCGATGTCGAGTAGCGCTTGTAACTCTGGAGTTGGAGAGACGGCGAACACGATGTGTTCGATCTCGTCTGGGCCAGAGATATGGTAAAGGTGTCGGTGAGGATGGGTGAGGGTGAAGTCCTGCTGGAGGTATTCGGGTGCGAATGCCGGAGAGACGAAACGCTCTTCCACCTGAAGAGGAATATCGTCTTCGAAATGGACGATCACGGAATGAAACAGCTTGCTGCCAGGGCGCATGTCGAAAGAAAATGCGAGATCGATGTCGGCACGGATGGCTTCCAGTGTGATGACGCGGGCAGTATGGACGTGTCCTGAGCTCAGGATATCATCGGCAATATCGTGAAGTTCCAGCAGATCAGCCTTTGGCGAAGGGCGCGAGACGAATGTTCCTACCCCCTGCGCTCGGACCACGACGCCTTCGGTCATCAGTTCACGAAGGGCCCGATGGACAGTCATGCGGGAGACGCCGAGGAGTTCGACCAGTTCGCTTTCGGAAGGAAGTTTCTGTCCTTCTTTCCATTCGCCGTCCTGAATGCGCTCGGTAATGTAGAGTTTGACCTGTTCGTACCGAGCGGGAGAGCGTTCCCGGGAGGCGTCCATTTTCATGTCGCGGGCTGTCCTTCAGCTGGGAAGCGGCAATCCAAAAAACATCCTGACGAAACGGTTATTTAGACAAGAGGTTGTATGGATAAGAATATGCAAATTTATATCACAGGGTCCAGTTTACCGTCAAAAACTCGCTGAACAGGCCTTCTGCCGCCAATCCAGTACGATAGTTCGTGTGGGCCGGCGATGTCCCATAGAAGCATGTCCGCGGCCTGTCCGGGCGCCAGGCTGCCGGTTACGTTCTGAAGTCCCAGAGCCTGAGCGCCAATCCGGGTTGCGGCCGAGAAGGTTTCTTCGGGAGTCATGCGGAACAAGGTGCAGGCCATATTCATGATGCCCGTAAGGCTCACGCTTGGGGAGGTTCCGGGATTGCAGTCTGTGGCAAGTCCCATGGGAACATTGTGTTTTCGGAACAGGTCTATGGGCGGCATCCGCGTTTCACGGATGAAGTAGAAGGCTCCCGGAAGCAGCATCGCGACTGTGCCAGCCCGGGCCAAGTCGATGACATCGTCTTCCACGACATATTCCAAATGGTCGGTCGAGAGAGCGCCGTAACGTGCGGCCAGCTTGGTGCCGCCGCTGTTTGAGAGCTGCTCGGAATGGAGGCGGACGGGAATTTTCAGGTCGTTTGCCGCGATGAAGAGACGTTCGATCTGATCCGGGGTGAAGGCGATGTTTTCACAGAAGCCGTCAATACTGTCGATCAGCTTTTCTTCCACGGCCTGAGGGAGAATATCGGTGATGAGGTAAGAGACATAATCGTCCTGCCGGTTCTTGAATTCCGGCGGCAGGGCGTGGGCACCGAGAAAAGTTGCGTGAACACGTACGGGCAAGGCGGTGCCGATGGCGCGGGCAACGCGGAGCTGTTTAAGCTCGTCTTGCAGGGTCAGGCCATAGCCCGATTTCATCTCAAGGGTCGTCGTACCTTCGGCGATCATGCGTCGTACGCGGCGCGCTGTGACGTCAAAGAGTTCGTCTTCTGAGACGTTGCGGGTGGCGTTAACTGTAGAGATGATTCCGCCGCCCTTGCGCGCGATTTCCGCATAGGAGACGCCATTGAGGCGTTCGGCGAATTCCAGGCTGCGGTCGCCCGCGTAAATGACGTGGGTGTGGGCGTCTATGAGGCCCGGCGTCATCCACAGACCGTTTCCCGAGTGGACCTGATGAGCCAGATTGTGCGGAGCGTCTGGCAGGTCATGGGCCGCCCCGATCCAGTTGATCCGTCCGTCTTCAATGCCGATGGCGGCGTTGTGGATGCAGCCATAGCCGTCCTGATCCGAAATGAGCGCCGGGTCGGCAGTCGCAACATGAATGTCTGTCCAGAGAGTATCCCACATTCGCGTTCTTCCTTGCGCCATCAAATCTGTCGTGGTGGTATATACAAGTCTTACAATTCCATTATCATCATGCAACCAACGGGAAAAGCAAAGACTTTCCGCGTGATGAGGGAGGGAATGTCGAGGTTATGGAACTGTTTGCAGAGCAGGCCCTGCTGCCGGACGGTTGGCACCGGAATGTACGGATTAACGTTTCTTCTGACGGGTGTTTCGAATCGATTATCCCGGACGCCCGGATGTCTGCAAGTTCCGAGCGGAAAGCGATTGTTGTTCCGTCGCAGCTGAGTCTGCATTCCCACGCTTTTCAGCGGGGTATGGCGGGACTGGCGGAGAGCCGTCAGAATCCGGCGGATACGTTCTGGACCTGGCGGCGGCTGATGTATCAGCTTGCGCATCGCATTTCGCCCGAACAGATGCAGGATATTGCAAGTTATCTGTATATGGAAATGCTGACGGCCGGATATACGCAGGTCGCGGAATTCCATTATCTGCATCATGCGCCGGGTGGAGCGACTTACGGGCAGGTGGCGGAGATGTCCCTGCGTGTCGGCGAGGCGGCGCAGTCGGTCGGCATTGGTCTGACGCTTTTGCCGACGCTGTACGAGCGCGGGGGCTTTGACGGGCGTCCGCTTCAGGAGGCGCAGGAGCGCTTTGCGACGACGCCGGAACTTATCGGTAGGATCATCAGCGAGACACGGTCGGCCTGGGGGGAAATGCCACTGCTCTCCGTTGGGCTGGGTCTGCATTCGCTGCGGGCGGTTGATCTGAGAACGGCTTCGGATCTTCTGTCTGCGCAGACAGGACCCGTTCATATCCATGTGGCGGAGCAGCAGAAGGAAGTGGAGGAGTGCGTCGCCTCGGTGGGGGCGAGGCCTGTGGAATATCTGCTGGCTCAGACGGATGTGGATGAGCGCTGGTGCTTGGTGCATGCGACCCATTTGTCCGCTTCCGAGGTTGCGGCTATGGCACGTTCCGGAGCTGTGGCGGGGCTTTGTCCGATCACGGAAGCCAATCTGGGGGACGGTCTTTTCCCGCTTGTGCCGTATGTGAATGACGGAGGACGCTTCGGGATTGGAAGCGATAGCAATGTACTGATCAGCCCCTGGGAAGAACTGCGCACTCTGGAATATGGGCAGAGGCTTTTCACGCAGACGCGATGTGCGGCTCTGCCGGTGGCAACGCTGGGGTCCACGGGCGGATGGCTCTATCGGCAGGTTCTGGATGGCGGGCGGCAGGCCTGTGGGCTTGAGTCGTGGGGGCTGCTTGCCGGGGCTCGGGCAGATCTGTGCGTGTTGGACGAGGATCTGTTGCCACTTCCGTATCTGCAGGACGATGCCGTTCTTGATGCGGCTATTTTCGGATCACGCCAGCCTCCCGTGAAGGATGTGCTGTGTGGTGGTCAGTGGCGCGTGCGCGATGGAAGGCACGTCAATCATGATGCCGTGACGGCTGCGTTCCGGCGCACCGTGCGCACTCTTCTTGATCTTTGATCTTACAAGGAAATCCTGACCATGACGGATGTTTTTTCCTTTGTTCGCGGGACCATGCCCGTGCTTGTGACCCTTCCTCATTCCGGCTGCCATCTGGCGCCCGGTATGGAAAAGCGGATGACGGAGCGGGGGCGTCAGTTACCTGATACCGACTGGTATATGGAACATCTTTATGCCGGAGCACTGTCGAAAGGCATGGGGGTGCTGAAGGCGCAGCATTCCCGCTACGTGGTGGATCTGAACCGTGGTGCTGATGATGCGGCGCTTTATCCGGGGCGGCCTAGTACGGGGCTTGTGCCGGCGCTGACGTTTGACGGGCAGCCCATTTACCGTGAGGGGCAGGCGCCGGACGAAAGCGAGATCGCCGAGCGGCGGGAGGCTTATTGGCGTCCCTACCATGAGGCTGTTGCGGAAGAGTTGGAGCGGCTTCGTCAGAAATGGGGATGGGCGGTTCTGTGGGACGGGCATTCCATCAAGTCGACCATTCCCCGCCTGTTTGATGGGGCACTTCCGGACCTGAATCTGGGGACCAATAGCGGACAGTCCTGTGACGGGGAGTTGCAGGCCCTTTTGGCGCAGAGGCTGGCTGGGAACGTGGCCTATAGCCATGTCGTCAATGGTCGTTTCAAGGGCGGATACACGACGCGGCATTACGGCCAGCCTGAGCGTGGCATTCATGCCATCCAGCTTGAAATCGCGCAGTCCACCTATTTGCGAAGCGAAGAGACGCCCTGGCCGATCGATCTGGAAAAGGCGGTGCGTCTGTCGCGGATGATCGATGGTTTGTTGGAGACTGCGCTGTGTTGGCGGCCAGAAGCAACATGTTCGGGAAAATAAATCCCGATGTCATTTCATAAATGGATTGACAATTCCGCAGAGCAATTTGAGTATTAGTATATACAAGTTCATACAGGATGAAGCCCATGAGTGATCCCGGCAACCGCCTTTCGAATGATCGTGTCATCCGTGCCCCGACCGGGCCTGAACTCTCGGCAAAGAGCTGGCAGACGGAAGCGCCGCTCCGGATGCTGATGAATAATCTGGATCCCGACGTGGCGGAAAAGCCGTCTGAGCTCGTTGTCTATGGTGGCATCGGTCGCGCGGCGCGGAACTGGGACTGCTATGACAGGATCGTCGAGGCGCTGCGTGATCTGGAAGACGACCAGACGCTTCTGGTGCAGTCCGGCAAGCCGGTTGGTGTGTTCCGGACGTATGCCGATGCGCCGCGTGTCCTGATCGCGAACTCCAACCTCGTGCCGCACTGGGCGACCTGGGAGAAGTTCAACGAACTCGATCGGGCAGGGCTCATGATGTACGGGCAGATGACGGCGGGATCGTGGATCTATATCGGCTCGCAGGGCATTGTTCAGGGCACGTATGAGACCTTCGTGGAAATGGGGCGCCAGTATTATGGTGGCAACCTGAAAGGGCGCTGGATTCTGACGGGTGGTCTGGGCGGCATGAGCGGGGCGCAGCCTCTGGCGGCTGTCATGGCCGGTGCGTCCATGCTGGCGGTTGAATGTGAGCCGTCTCGCATCCGCAAGCGTCTCGAAACGGGGTATCTGGACCGTCAGGTCGATACGCTCGATGAAGCTCTGGAAATCATTCAGGACGCCTGTGCGAAGGGCGAGGCTGTTTCCGTGGGGCTTCTGGGGAATGCGGCTGAAGTTTTCCCGGAACTGGTGCGGCGCGGTATCCGTCCGGATGGTGTGACGGATCAGACGTCCGCCCATGACCCGCTGAATGGCTATCTGCCGGCGGGATGGTCGTTGGAGCAGGCCGAGAAAATGCGGATCACCAATCCGGCGGCGGTTGAGAAGGCGGCCCGGGAGTCCATGCGTCTTCAGGTCGAGGCCATGGTGGCGTTCCATCGTCAGGGCATTCCGACTTTCGATTACGGTAACAACATCCGCCAGATGGCTTTTGACGAAGGGCTTGAAGACGCCTTTGCCTTCCCGGGCTTCGTGCCAGCCTATATCCGCCCGCTGTTCTGCCGGGGTATCGGGCCGTTCCGCTGGGCAGCGCTTTCGGGGGATCCGGAAGACATCTTCAAGACGGACCAGAAGGTCAAGGAACTGCTGCCGGACGACAAGCATCTTCACAACTGGCTCGATATGGCGCGGGAGAAGATCCACTTCCAGGGACTGCCTTCGCGTATCTGCTGGGTCGGTCTGGGGGACCGTCACCGTCTGGGACTGGCGTTCAACGAGATGGTGGCCAGCGGCGAGCTCAAGGGCCCGATCGTGATCGGTCGTGACCATCTGGATAGTGGATCAGTCGCCAGCCCGAACCGTGAGACCGAGAGTATGCGTGACGGTTCTGACGCTGTGTCTGACTGGCCGCTGTTGAATGCGCTGCTTAATACGGCGTCGGGCGCGACCTGGGTGTCGCTGCATCATGGTGGTGGCGTTGGCATGGGCTTCTCCCAGCATTCCGGCATGGTGATTGTGGCAGATGGTACGCCGGATGCGGCGCGACGTCTGGAGCGGGTACTGTGGAACGACCCGGCTACGGGTGTTATGCGGCATGCCGATGCCGGTTACGACATTGCAACTGACTGTGCCCGCGAGAAGGGCCTCGACCTTCCCATGATTACGCGCGGAGCCTGAGACCATCATGACAATCAGTATTTTTACCCTCACGCCCGGCAAGATCACGCTCAGCGACCTGCGGGACTTCTATTTCGGCCAGCAGGATGTCCGCTTGGACGACGGGACCTTTGAGGTCCTGCAGCGTGCGGCGGAATCCGTGGAGCGCATCGTTGGACGTGGCGAGCCTGTCTATGGTGTGAACACGGGTTTCGGAAAACTCGCGAAGACCCGGATTCCCGATGACCGTCTGCGCGATCTTCAGCGCAATCTGGTGCTGAGTCATGCGGCGGGAATTGGTCAGCCGATGCCGGAGCGTGTGGTGCGCTTGATCCTTCTGCTTAAGGCCAATGGTCTGGCGCGCGGCTATTCGGGTGTGCGTCCGCAGATTGTGCAGCTTCTGCTGGACATGCTGAACCGGGGTGTTGTGCCCGTTATTCCAGAGAAGGGATCGGTTGGGGCTTCGGGCGATCTGGCTCCGCTGGCGCATATGTCGGCCGTGGTGATCGGCGAGGGCGAGGCATTCTATCAGGGTAAGCGCCTCAAAGGCGATGAAGCTCTGAAAGCCGCCGGGCTTGAGCCTCTGGTTCTGGGTGCAAAGGAGGGTCTGGCCCTTCTGAACGGTACGCAGGCTTCCACGGCGCTGGCGATTGCGGCCCTTCTGGATGCCGAACGGCTGTTTCATGCCGCCCTCATTACGGGTGGCCTGACGCTTGATGCTGCGCGCGGCACTGATGCGCCGTTCGATCCGCGTTTGCATGAATTGCGGGGTCAGAAAGGGCAGATCGAATGCGCTGCGGTCTATCGCACGCTGATGCAGGGGTCGGCCATCCGGGCATCGCATCTTGAAGATGACGAGCGGGTTCAGGATCCGTACTGCCTACGCTGCCAGCCGCAGGTCATGGGCGCCTGTCTGGATAATCTGCGTCAGGCGGCGCGGGTTCTGGTGATCGAGGCTAATGCGGTTTCGGACAATCCGATTCATTTCCCGGACACGGATGAGATGATCTCGGGTGGTAACTTCCATGCCGAGCCGGTGGCGATTGCCGCGGATCTCATGGCGATTGCTGTGTCCGAAGTCGGGGCGATTGCGGAGCGGCGTCTGGCGCTGCTGGTCGATGCGCAGATGAGCGGCCTTCCGCCGTTCCTGGTGCAGGATAGCGGGCTGAACTCCGGCTTCATGATCGCGCAGGTCACGGCTGCGGCTCTGGCATCCGAAAACAAGACACTGGCCCATCCGGCAAGTGTGGACAGTCTGCCGACTTCGGCCAATCAGGAAGACCACGTCTCCATGGCGACGTTTGCCGCGCGTCGCGTGGGCGATATCGTGGACAATGTCCGGACGATCATTGCAGTTGAATATCTGGCGGCCGTGCAGGGACTTGATTTCCTCGCACCGCTGGAAACATCCGCGCCGTTGCTTGAAGTCGCGAAGACGTTACGGAAAACTGTGCCCTTCTTTGCTCAGGACCGGCTGTTTACGCCGGACATGGAAGCTGCCCGCGCGCTCATTATCGATGGCGCTTTGGGAGACTGTGTCGGGTCGGGTGTTGCCTTGCCTGTTCTTGAGGGCTGATCGGGACGGAAGAAGAACGGGGAATGAATTATCACGGCATCGCGGCTCTGCATTGGCGGGCTGACAGGGTTCTTCCCCGTATTTTCCGGGATTATGTCAACGGTGGTTCGCATTCGGAGCGCACCGTCCGGGCCAACCGCCGGGCCTTTGACCGCTGGGCGGTTGTTCCGAAATGTCTGGTGGATGTTTCGGAGTGCGATCTGTCCGGGTCTTTTCTGGGAGCCACGCATCGGCTCCCGTTCATGTTTGCACCGCTGGGTTTTGGTGGCCTGATGTGTCCGGACGGTGAAATCCGGGCTGCGCGGGTTGCGGCTTCGGCGGGTCTGCCGATGGCGGTGTCCACATTCGCCATCCAGTCGCTGGAGACGCTCTCCCGGGTGCCGGGCGTGACGCTCGCGGCCCAGATCTATGTCTTTCGTGACCGGGGCATTACCCGCGACATGCTGCGCCGGGCGGAGAGCTGCGGCATCCGGAACATCATCCTGACGGTTGATACACCGATTACGCCGCTTCGGTTGCGCGATGTGCGCAATGGTTTTCGCAATCTGACGCGCCCGTCCCTGCGGCATGTGCTGTCCATGGCCGCGCATCCGCGCTGGACGGCGGGGATGCTGCGGAACGGGATGCCGAAAATCGGCAATCTGGCGCCCTACGGTATGGGCAGTAACCTGATGGAGCAGGCAAGAAATGCTGCGTCTCAGATTGATCCTACCCTAACCTGGAAAGATCTGGACTGGCTGCGCTCTGTCTGGCCGGGGCAGCTTGCCGTTAAGGGAATTATGGATGCTGGGGACGCGCTGGCCTGCCAGAAGGCGGGGGCGCAGACCGTGATTGTTTCCAATCATGGAGGACGGCAGATGGACCCGGCCCCGTCGTCGCTTTCTGTCTTGCCGGACATTGTCGAAGCCCTGAAGGGGGAGACGGACGTCATTCTTGACGGCGGTGTCCGTTGGGGTGGCGACGTTGTCACTGCGCTGGCGCTGGGTGCGAAAGCCGTGGGGATCGGGCGTCCCTGGGCCTGGGCGCTTGCTGCAGATGGCGAGAGAGGCGTTCGCAGTCTGGTGGACGGGCTGGGCGGTGAAATCCGCGATGTCCTGCGTCTGGGCGGAATGGTGGATCTTGCGTCGCTGCGGGCACAAGGACCTGCAGCGCTCCGGCCGGTCAGTTGATGGCGTAGGCGATCTGGCCCGCTTTCAGGACGGTGAGTTCAAAGGGAATTTCGTTCAGGAGAATGTCTCCTGGTGCGAGCGTGTAATGTTGCTCTCCTGCCATGACCTCCCAGTGTCCTTCTGCGACGACGAAACCCAGAAGGCCATCTGAAGGAAGATCTTCCGACGTGACGGCAGTCAGGTCCGGGCCTGTCCTGTTCGCGGGACGCATCAGGTTCAGGACTTCGATCGGATCGTTCAGAGGTGCGCCTGTCAGGGGTAGCTCGCCGCTGAACCGGATCACGCTGCCGGGTTGATCCAGCAGAAGGGGTGGAGCGCCCGAAACGGGATGAAGTCGGACGCCGTTTCCTGTCAGAAGCCCCATCTGTCTGAACAGACCCGTAAAACTGGAGAACGGTGCGGACCGGGTGATGCTGGCGACACTGAGGCGCCATTCCGGCTGTTCGATCAGCAGGCGGGTGGTGCCGGCTCCATTTTTCCATGGGCTTGCCGGCACGGTGTGCAGATGGATGTGCCGCATGCTCATGGCACGTCTGCGGGAACGAGTTTTCCGGGGTTGAGGATGTTCTTTGGGTCCAGCGCGGTCTTGATGGCGCGCATGACGGAGAGGGCAGCAGGCTCGTGCTCTTCGGTCATGAAGATCTGTTTTGCGAGCCCGATTCCGTGTTCGCCGCTTGCGGAACCGCCGAGCGATAGCGCGCGGCGGATGATTTTATGGTCCAGTTCAAGAGCGCGCTTTTCGGCATCCGCGTCATTGGGTGGGATCAGGATGACGGTGTGGAAATTGCCGTCGCCGACATGGCCGACAATGGGGGCCAGCAGGCCGGAGGCGTCGATATCAGCTCTGGCGCCGGTCATGAGTTCCGTCAGTGCGGCGATAGGGACGATGGCGTCTGTGGTGATACCCTTGAAGCCGGGGCGATAGGCCATGCAGGCCCAGAAGGCGTCATGGCGTGCTTTCCAGAGTGTGTTGCGCTCTTCGGTGGCGGTGGCCCAACGGAAGGACTGGCCGCCCTGGCCTTCCACGAGATCGCGCAGCACTGTTTCCTGCTCCGCGACACTGGCGGGTGAGCCTGTTAGCTCGAAGAACATGGTGGGGAGGGCTTCGTAGCCCGTAAGATGGGAATATTGGATGCAGGCATCCATTTGGACGTCGTCGAGCAGTTCCATCCGGCCGACTGTCAGGCCGCATTGGATCACGAGTACGGCTGTCTCCACGGCGCTGGCCAGTGTCGGGAATTGGCAGACCGCAGCCCCCACGGCTTCGGGGATGGGATGGAGCTGGGCCTGGACTTCCGTGATGACGGCCAATGTACCTTCGGAGCCGATGAGCAGCCCTGTCAGATCGTAGCCTGTGGCTGCCTTGCGGACGGCACCGCCCGTATGGAGGATTCGTCCGTCGGCCAGCACTGCTGTTAGGCCCAGCACGTTGGCGCGCATGGTGCCGTAACGCATGGCTCCGGTGCCGGAGGCCCGGGTGGCGCACATTCCGCCAAATGTTGCTTCGCCGCCGGGATCGACCGGAAAGAACAGGCCCTGTGTTCGCAGATGGAGGTTCAGGTCCTGCCGCGTGACACCGGCCTGCACGCGGCAGGTCAGGTTTTCGGGCGAGACGTCGAGAATATCCGTCATCATGGACAGATCGAGGCTGACGCAGTCCGGAACAGGCGTCAGTTGTCCTTCAAGGGAGGTGCCACCGCCGAAGGGAATCACGGGAACGTTTTCTTCGTGGCAGATCCGCAGGGCGTCGGATACGTCCTGCGTTGTGCGGGCGAACAGGACATAGGCTGGCAGCAGGGTCTGATCCGGATGGCGCCATCCTTCGCCGTGGGCATGATGATCGCGGACCGTCTCGTTGGCGGTCAGGCGATCTCCGAAAAGAGGAGCGAGACGCCGGGCGGCGCGTTCGGCGGCAGAGGGGCCGGTCATGACGCGTTCCTTCTCAGGCTGCGGAGGAGTGTAAGGGCTGACGGACGCGATCAAGGGCGGCAAGGAAGGCCTGGCTGTCTTCGGGGCGCGCAATGCTGACACGGATCCAGGTCTCGTAACCCTTTTCCTTCCAGGGTTTGACGATGACGCCCTGCTCGAGCAGGCTCTCGGCGAGAGTTGACGCGGATTCGTGGGCGTTGAAGAACAGGAAATTGGCGAAGGACTGTGCGACGAAATAATCGCGCTCTTCCAGAGCCGCTTTTAGCGCTTTGCCTTCGGTCAGGGTGGCGTCCACCGTTTTGTGCATGTGTTCCTGATCGAGCAGGCTCAGTCGGGCCATTTCCAGCGCCGCACTGTTGCTGTTGAAGGGATCGCGGACGCGGGTCATGACGGCGGTGAGGCCGGGATCAGATGTCAGGGCATAACCGACGCGCAGTCCGGCCAGACCATAGGCTTTTGAGAAGGTTCTCAGGACCATCCAAGGGCGGGACTGCTTTTGGAGAATGGCGAGACTGTCGGCATAGTCTGGACTGGAACACGCATATTCCCAGTAGGCTTCGTCGATGACGATCAGCGTGTCTGCGGGGCAGGCGTCGATGAGTTTCTGCATGGCGTCGCCTGTCATTAGGCAGCCGACCGGATTAGATGGGTTGGAGAACATCAGGATCTTGAGGGGGCCGGATGCTACAGCCTGATGCAGCTGTGGCAAGTCGAAGCGGGCATCTGTCGTCATGGGGATGGCCTCTGCCTGGGCCCCCATCATCTGAGGCCAGATCAGATGCAGCCCGAAAGACGGCAGGACCGTGACGAGGCGGTCTCCGGGGGACAGAAAGGCCTCGCAGATCATACGGATGATCTGTTCGGAGCCGTTTCCGATAACAATCCGGTCCGTGTCGATTCCGGTCTGACGTGACAGCTCTTCCCGAAGCCCCTCTGCGGAAGCATCCGGATAGCGGAACAGGCTGGAGGCTATTTCTGTCCAGTGCTTTAGAGCCGCGGGCGATGGCCCATAAGGGTTTTCATTGCTTCCCAGCTTGGTGATCCGGGGAATTCCGTATTTTGCCCGCACGGCGTCTTCTGACAAGCCCGCATTATAGACCGGCAGTTGACGGACTTCAGCCCGGGCCAGGGAGAGGGGGGAGGTTCGACATTCAGGGGCGGTGTTCATGCGATGGCTCCACGGGAAGAATGGGATGGGGCTGTATGGGGAGGGAGTTATTCAGCTTGTAAATACAACCATAGATTCTTTGGGATATCCAGAGGTCGGAGGGGCTTCAGATGTGTTTTTCAAACCTTCTCATGCGCTTTTTGCAGGGGAATTTTTCTTTTCGGAAAAGGGTAGAATCGGAAAGAATAGAATATTGATAAAAGGATATATTTTGAGGAATTTCGGACGAAAAATGATGCCGGTATAGTCTTTGCTAGGGGTGAGAAATTTCCAAAAAACCAGTTCGATATCAGAATAGATATAGACAACCTTTTTCCGTAATGACATGGTCTCTTGCGAAAAGGCCGCATGCCTTTCGGTTTCCTCTGTAGCCTGTCAGTGACTGATGGTGTCTCCTTCAAACGACTGCTTTGGGAAAGTACGGGAATATGATGTCCAAGAATAACATTCCATTACCGGATCAGGATGCCTGTTGTTTTCCCGTTTCAGGAAGCAGAATTCAGTCGGATCTGAGACGAAAGGGTGCATCTTCGTTTCTGGTCTGGGTTCTCGCATCGACGGCATTTTCTTGCTGTGCGGCCCAGGCCGCAGATCCCAGGAAGCAGGCCCGTCCCGTCGTCCATCACAATCCTAGCAAGGTAGCTCCTGTTCACTCGAAGGCCGTGCGGGCCCGTCGTGCTACAGCGCGTGAGGCGCTGGAAAGCGAGAGCATGCAGGTGACAGCCCGCCACGTTCCTCACGGTGCCGTTACGACTGTATCTTCCGAAGCGCTGGCGGACGCGGTGCCAGGCACTAATCCGCTCAAGGTTCTGGCGCGTCAGCCGGGCATCATGTTCCAGTCAGATGATCCGCAGGGGATGGATACCTGGTCTACCCAGTTTTACATGCACGGATTCCTGCAGAACCAGATCGGCATGACGCTGGATGGTATTCCGCTGGGTGATCAGGAATTTCATACCTTCAACGGTCTGAACTCCGTTAACGCAATTTCTGCCGAGAATGTCGGCCGGATGGATGTCTCCATGGGAGCAGGGGCTGAATCTGTTGCCAGTACCAGCAATCTGGGTGGTGCTGTCGAGTATGTCTCTTCCGACCCCAAACACAAGGCGGGTGGTCTGGCGTCACAGACCTTTGGCTCAAACAGTGGATTTCATACGTTTTTGCGGATGGATAGTGGCGATCTGAATAAGAGCGGCACCCGATTTTACGTCTCCTACATGCGCAATTCGCAGAATAAGTGGAAAGGGGGCGGGGACCAGTTCGGTCAGCAGGTCAACGCCAAGTTTGTGCAGCCGATTGGTGAGCACAGCAGTATTTCTTCTTTCTTTGATTACAACCTGACGCAAAGCTATCTGTATCAGGATATGTCTTTCGACATGCTCAAGAATGGTGGATACCGGCTCGACAACTTTTACGGTACGCCCAACGCCTACAAAAAAGCCTATCTGTCCGCACTTTCAGCAAATGGTCTTCCGGGTGGTGCGTTGCCGGCGGGTTATTCCAAGATGTCCGATCCGTGGGATGCATCCTATTACGATGGTGCATTGGTTGAGCGTGATTATCTGGGTGGTCTGAAAGCAAATCTGGCTTTGACGGATCGTTTGCGTTGGGAAAGTGTTGTGTACGGTCATGGGCAGTATCTGCGCGGAACCTGGGCCAATCCGTATGTTTCTTCTCCCAATGGTGCGCCGCTGATCGACCAGGCGACCGTGACGCATTCCCAGCGCTTCGGTTTTACGTCCGCGCTTCATTATCAGATCGCGCATAACGATATCAGCGGTGGCGTCTGGTATGAGAATTTCCATACCGATGTAGGGCGTTTCGCTTATCAGGAACCCTTGCTTTCGGATGTGGAATCCGGGAAGGCCAAGCCTGTCAATTCGGTTGGGGAACTTCCTGACCCTTATGCCACGCTGTGGGGGCAGAACCTTAATTCCAACAGCTTTACGGCTTTCGTGCAGGACACGTATCATGTTCTGCCCAACCTTTCCCTGCATTTCGGCTTTAAGTCGCTTCTGCAGACGGTGCGGGGTGGGCAGTATGCCAATGATGAGAGCTATACGGGCGTTGGTCAGATCGCAGGTGGCAGCATTACGACGGCCAGGGCGTTCCTGCCGCATTTCAGCGGAGACTGGCATTTCCTGAAACATCACGAGCTGTATTTCGACATCGCGGAGAACGTGAAGTCCTATCCTGTACAGGCCTTCAAGGAAGGGGCATCGCCTTTTTCCGTTTCACAGTCCGCGTATAATCAGCTGTTGCAGAATGGTGGTCTGAAGCCTGAGACGGACTGGAATTTTGCGGTCGGTTATCGTTTTACGCACAAATATGCTCTGGCGTCCGTGCATGCGTATAGAACGAATTTCCACAACCGTCTGCAGCAGGTGACGTCGGGGTCGATCGTCAATCCGATTTCTACGGTTGCGAATGTGGGTGGCGTGACCATGAACGGTGTGGATGCCGGTCTGACGCTGATGCCCGTCAAGGGGCTCTCGCTGTATAACAGCATCAGCTACAATCACGCGACTTATGACAACAACGTTACGGAAGCCGGAACGACCTATCACACCAAGGGGCAGCAGATCGTTGCTTATCCGCGCTTTATGTACAAGGCGAGTCTGGCCTATGAGTGGCAGAATTTCTCCGCGCATCTCGATACCCAGTTCCTTGGCACACGCAATTACAGCTATACAGGGGACATGAAAATTCCTTCTTACTGGATCGAGACGCTGGGTGCGCGGTATCGTTTTGGTAGCCTTGGGAAATATTCCAGAAGCCTGGGTTTCGTGCAGAACCTGACTTTTGAGTTCAATGTCTATAACCTGACGAACACGAAATATATTTCTACGATGGGTGAAAATGGTGTGCCGATGTCGGGTGACTACCAGTCCTTCCTCGTGGGTGCGCCGCGTCAGTACTATGGTACGCTCAAGGCGGAATTCTGATGACGAAACAGGTGCGCAGGGCTGAATTCCATCAGTCCGTCGAGGTTCATACGATCTATCGGATCCCGACGGAACACCGGCATGGACGTGTCCGCGACCTGTTTACGGTCTGGTTCAGTACGAACATGACGCTCCTGACGATTGTAACCGGGGCGCTCGGACCGAAGATTTTCGATCTGTCCCTGATTTGGGCGATTGTCGCCGTGATTGCAGGCAATCTGGTGGGCGCGGTTTTCATGGCGCTCCATGCCGCGCAGGGTCCGGTTCTGGGTGTGCCGCAGATGGTGCAGAGTCGCGGTCAGTTCGGAGTCTGGGGTGCGGTTCCGATCATTGTACTGGTCGTGTTGATGTATATCGGGTTTGCGGCTTCGAACTGTGTTGTGGGTGGTGAGGCGCTGGACGATGCTCTGCCTGTGTTGGGGCGGGTTCCGGCGGTTCTGCTGCTGGCCTTCATCAGTCTCGTTCCCTGTATTTTGGGATATGGGGCGATCCACGCGTGTTCAAAGGCTGTGACATGGCTGTCCGGAATTGCAGTCATGTACTGTCTGGTGGTCGGGTTCTGGCACATGCCGATCACGCTTCTTATGGAGCTTCATGGTTCGGTCGCCGGTTTCTGTGGTATGTTTTCGATCGCGGCACTCTGGCAGATTGCCTATGCGCCGTATGTTTCCGACTCATCTCGCTATCTGCCCGAGGACAGTCTGTCCGTCCGGAATACTTTCTGGGCGAGTTATGGGGGGACTGTGCTTGGCACGATCCTCCCGATGATCCTGGGCGCCTTTCTGGTCCTGCAATGGCCTGGCGAGAGCGTGGTACAGTCGCTGGGGCATCTGGCGGGAGTGTGGGGCGCGCCGGTGCTGGTGGTTCTGTCTCTGTCCATTGCTCTGGCTAATGCCATGAGTGTTTATTGCGGGGCGCTGTCGAGCATCACGATCATCCAGACCTTTCTGCCTGAATGGCGTGCAGCTTTGAGAAGCCGCGTTGTTCTGACATGTGCGCTGCTGGGGCTATCGCTGTTCTTCGCGTTGGGAATGGCGGATACCTTCATGAAATCCTATGCGGCTTTTCTGGATATCCTGATGGCTGTCATGGTGCCGTGGACTGCAATCAATCTGTATGATTATTATGTTCTGCGTCATGGAGACTATGATGTTGATTCATTCTTCCGAAAAGATGGCGGTATATACGGGTATGTAAACTGGGCCGCTGTGGGAAGTTATGTTCTGGGTGTCCTTGTCGAAATTCCTTTTTTGAAAAATGAATTCTTTACGGGATTTTTTGTTCCATATCTTCAAAAAGTGGACGTTTCCTGGCTGGTCAGTCTGGTTGTAACCAGTCTGTTTTATGCGGCCGTATCCCGAAGGAGCCGTGTCGGCGATGTCTCGCGTTCTTCTTCCTGCTGACATGCTGCGGCGTGTGTGGTGTAAGAGCTGTCAGATCGGTCTGTTTGCGGTCGGGGTGGCGGGGAGTGTGCAGGGTGCGTCGGCGCAGACCGTGCAGCGCTATTCCGATCCGAAGGATAATTTTCCGATTTCGGCGGCTGTTCAGGTCCCGGCAGGAGCAGAGACGGTTTATGTCTCCGGTCTGGGGCCTGCGCCGGACAGGGCGTCCGGCACGACAACTGCGGAGCAGACGCGGAGTGCGCTGGATCAGATCTCGCAGGCGCTTGGGCATTTCGGGATGACATTGCAGGATGTCGTGCAGATGCATGTCTATCTGATGGCTGATCCGCGGCTAGGACACATGGATTTTGACGGCATGATGCAGGCTTATCGTGCCAGGTTCAGAAGTGGTTTTCCGGCCCGGACCGTTATCGAAGTTCCGCATCTGACAAATCCGCACTGGTTGGTCGAAATCGATGTCGTCGCAGCGAGGAACGATTTGAATAAAAAACGTTTTCTTGCGAAATGATGTTCCCTCCAGGAGTAGAAAGGCGGCGTCTGATCGTGGTTTCGTCTCTTGATTTTCAGGGCATTAAAAGGGGTAAGGCATGAACGTATTCAAGCGGACGCGGCTTTCTCGGAAGCGGATGGGCAAGGCCCTGCTGAAAAGCAGTTTTCTGCTGCTGGCTGGCGATCTGATGGTGGCCCAGGCGTTTAGTGCGCCGGCGGATCATCAGGCTGCGGCGGACCAGGCTCTGGATCTGGCTGAAAAAGCCATTGCGCTGCGCTCGGTCGCGGGTCCGGGAAACCAGACGCCGCAAGTGGCTGCGCTGTTCCGCGATGCGCTGGTCAAGGGCGGTTTTGCCCCGTCCGATATTACGATCACGCCTTACAAGGACACGGCCTATTTGATCGCCCGTTGGCCAGGACAGGATCCGTCCCTCAAGCCTCTTGTGATTTCAGGGCACATGGATGTTGTGGAAGCCAAGGCGTCGGACTGGACGCATGATCCGTTCAAGCCGCAGATCGAGAACGGCTATCTTCTGGGTCGTGGCTCCACGGATATGAAGCTGGATGACACGCTGGCGATTTCTGCCCTTCTGGAGCTCAAACGCGAAGGTTACAAGCCGCGGCGTGATATCATCATCGAGTTTTCGGGGGATGAGGAGACCACGATGGCGACGGGCGCCATCATTGCGGACAAGCTCTCTCATGCCGAACTGGTGCTGAACATGGACGGCGCGAATGGCACGCTTGATGAGAAGACAGGGAAGCCGGATTATTTCACCTGGGAAGGTGCGGAAAAGAATTATGCCGATTTCCGCCTGACTGTGACCAATCCGGGGGGGCATTCCTCCGAACCGCGTCCGGTGAATGCGATCGATGAGCTTGCGGCTGATCTTCTGCGGATCCAGCAGCACCGTTTCAAACCGGAAGTTAATGAGCTCAGCCGTAGCTATTTCCTGAATGCAGCGCGTTGGCAGGAGCCGGAGATGGCAGCTGCCATGAAGGCTTTTGCGAAAAACCCTGCGGATAAAAAAGCTATTCGTACACTGTCTTCAGATCCTTCCTATATTGGTCGCATCGGAACGACCTGCGTCGTGACCATGATCGAGGGGGGGCATGCGCTGAATGCCTTGCCGCAGAAGGTGACGGCCGATATCAACTGCCGGATTTTCCCGGGTCATCCGCGGACAGCCATTATGGACGAACTTCGTCAGGCTGCGCAGGATCCGTCCATGAAGATTGAGGATGCGACAGAAGGGTCGGTTCAGACTGCCGCGTCTCCGATGCGTCCGGATGTGATCAAGGCGATCGAGCATGGGATGCAGGTTGCCTATCCGGGGGTGGCCGTTTTCCCTGCGCTGTCTTCAGGTGCCAGTGACAGTATGTGGTTCCGTTCCCATGATGTGCCGAGCTACGGGATCAGTCCGATTTTTATCAAAAATTCGGATTCCTTTATGCACGGTCTGAACGAGCGTACTCCTGTGGCCAGTATCGCGCCTGCCATTGAGGATCTGCTAGTGCTGTTTTCGGACTTGTCTCACTGAAGGTAGTCCGGACGTCGTGAAAGGGCGCGCACGTGTTTGATCTCGTGATCCGTAACGGTCTTCTGGTTGATCCGGAAACGGGGCTGGAGCAGGTGGAGGGATCGAAGAACCATTAATTGATGCGCTTGGCACGTGATTTTCGGGCTTTTGGTGATTTGATTAACGGTTCTTGGGGGAGCTTTTGATCTGCGTTTTGAGCAGATCAAAAGCTGTCACCCGCTGGATGGTATGGTGCTATCGTGCATAACGATCTGGGTGCGACAGCTTTGCGGGCTTGTCCCGCCAGTCTTCGGGAATATGATTTTCTTTTGTTCCCCGTATTCGATATCTTCAGCTTTTTTCGGAGAGTCTGTGACCATGGCTATCAAAGATCCTGTTGTGATCGAGCATCTTAACACGCAGCTCACGAATGAGCTGACGGCGATCAACCAGTATTTCCTTCATGCCCGGACGCTCCGGCACTGGGGCGTGACCCATCTGGGGAAGAAGGAGTATGACGAGTCTATCGAGGAAATGCGTCATGCGGACTGGCTGATCGAGCGGATCCTGTTTCTGGGTGGTCTGCCGAATGTGCAGCGTCTGAACCCGATTCTGATTGGTCAGACGGTTCAGGAAATTCTGGAATGCGATCTGAAGCTTGAAGAGAAGGCCATTCAGGATCTGCGGGACGGAATTGCTTACTGTGAAAGCGTCCGGGACTATGTCTCGCGTGATCTTCTGCTGAGAATCCTCGTCAATGAAGAAGAACACGAAGACTTTATCGACCGACAGTTCGACCTTATTAAGCAGGTCGGCATCGAGCGTTACATCCAGAAGAATTCTGCTTCGGCGCCTGATCAGGACTGAAGCTGCGTTTACAGTATGACTTCCAGCAACCCGGCTTAGTCCGGGTTGTTTTTTATGCGGCGTTGAGCTGCGTCTGTTCCATCTGTGTTTTTTGAAGGGCGGAGCGCAGAAGGCAGACGATGCCGGGGACGCAGTTGCCGCACTTGGCTTTGCATTTTCGGGCTGAATAGATTTCCGCTGGCCGGGATGCGCCGTTGTGGATGGCGATTTCGATGTCCTGATGGGACAGCGCGTTGCATGAGCAGACGATCATGGAGAAGCAGGCTTCCGTTCACAGGGACCGATGAAGAGAACCTAGTTCAAATGCAAATGGTTCGCAAACGCATTTTTGGTTTTTGGTGAATCAGGAAGGGTCCTGACTGATCCAGCGTTGGACGACGGGGCGGATTGCGAAGTTGCTCTGGATGCGGACGACTCCGGGGAGGCGGGAGAGCTCTTCTTTGTGAATGCGTTCATAATCAGCGAGATCCCGCGCGGCGACGTGGAGCAGGTAATCGGCTTCACCCGTCATGAGGTAACATTCCCGGACATCGGGGCACTCGCGGATACGGGCTTCGAATCGGCGCAACGTTTCATCCGTCAGGCGCTCAAGGGTGATTTGAACGATAACGGTGGTGAGCTTGTGGGCCGAGCGTTCGTCGATGACGGCTCGGTAACCCCGGATGACACCCTGTTCTTCAAGCAGGCGGACGCGTCGGAGGCAGGCCGACGGGGAAAGGCCCACACGTTGTGCAAGTTCGGCATTGCTGAGGCGTCCGTCGTGCTGGAGGATGCGCAGGATGGATTCGGTGATGCGGTCGAAGATCATGATGGAATTATCGGTCTATTTTCGCATTTTCGATCATGGATTTTTTGTTAACTGAAAGATTATGCGGTTGTCCGGTAGGATATTCTGATCGGGAAAAGGATAGTCTAATTTTTCATGATGAGCGCATGTCCTAACCCTCTGTGGCCTTCTTATCGTGCCGGTGCCCGCCTGACGGTGGACCTGGACGCGATTGTTTCCAATTACCGGTATCTTCAGACTCTGGCTTCAGGTGCTTCCTGTGCTGCGGTCGTCAAGGCTGATGCCTATGGGCTGGGAATCGAACGGGTTGCTCCGGTTCTGGAGAATGCCGGAGCCACGGATTTCTTTGTCGCGCATGTCGATGAGGGTATCAGGCTGCGGTCAGTTGTTTCGGAACAGGCCCGGATTACGGTGCTGCATGGACCGCGCCCAGGGGCGTCTGCAGACTGTGTGCGTTATGGTCTGCGGCCTGTCCTGAACAGTCTTGAGCAGATTGCGCTGTGGCGCGATGAAGGATTGCGGACCGGCGCGCTCCCGGAAGCGGCGCTTCAGGTTGATAGCGGGATGTCACGATTCGGACTCTCCGACGCCGATCTTGAAACCTTGCAGACGGATAAGGGACTTGTGGATGGGCTGAAGATCGGTCTTGTCATGAGTCATCTGGCCTGCGCCGATACGCCGGATCATCCTGCCAATCAGGCCCAGAAAGACCGAATGTTGCAGATGTCCGTGCGGTTGCCGTCTGCGCCGCTCAGTCTGTCTGCATCATCGGGGATTTTCCTTGGGGCGGACTATCATCTGGATGTCGTGCGACCGGGTGCCGCGCTGTATGGAATTGCACCTAATCGGACTGGCCCTAATCCGCTTTTGCCGGTGGTCCGGCTTCAGGCTCATATTCTGCAGATCCGTGAGATTTTTCCGGGTGAGGGGGTTGGCTATGGCTTGACCTATCGGCCTGATCGGGTGCGCCGGATTGCGACGGTGGCTGTCGGGTATGCGGATGGTTTTTCCCGGCATGGCGCTGGGCAGGGCTGTGCGTGGTTCGAGGATATCCGTCTGCCGATCCTGGGACGGGTCTCGATGGATTCCCTGATCGTGGATATTTCAGATGTGGCGGAAGGAAAATTAGGCCCAGACATGATGGTGGATCTGATTGGGCCCAGACGGAGTGTCGATGATGTTGCCGAAGCGGCGGGAACGATCGGATACGAGGTTCTCACGTCTCTGGGGCACCGTTTTCATCGTGAATATGTTGGAAGTCTGGATAACTCCTCAAGGGGTGATTGACATTCCAGCATGGAAAACGAGATAGACGAACTGAAATCGGACTATGTCATGATGATATCGTCTGTCGCAGCAAATCGGAATTCTCATGTATCTCCGTCGTGATAGAGCTTTGACCGCCATATCCATCATGCTGGATGTCGCTTTCCATGCAGGCCGATCCGGGGTTGTGAGTGGGGCGGATATTGCCCGGCGTGGTGACATGCTGCGTCGGGGGATTGAGCCCGTGCTGCAGGCGTTGTCCCGGGTCGGGCTGCTTTCCAGTGTCCGTGGGCCCAAGGGTGGCTATCGCCTGGGGCGGCCGCCGCGGACCATCACGCTGAACGAGATCGTCCGGACTGTGACGGAAGATCAGGAAATGCCCGGAGATGGGGGTAATCTTCTGCGGAGCAAGGTTCTGGAGCCGTTATGGCAGTCGGTGGATCATGAGGTTTCGGAAAAGATGGCGTCCGTCACGCTGGAGCATTTGCTGCAGCATGCGGAAGAAGCCGGAATGCAGCGTCCAAGCCGGGCACCGATTTCCTTCTCCATATAACCAATAAAAAAAGTATTTTGTAAAAATCACGAAATAGGTTTTACAGGACTGGATATCCTACCATGATGGATCAATGTTTGATCTGTTATGGTGAATTTTCTGTCTCAGGTATGCCTTCGTTCTGCTGTTCAGGCGTGGGAGCAGGGATGGATTCATGATGGGTTCGGTCTGAAGGTCAGGTCGGGATTCATCAGGAAGGTGAGCGCTGATGAAACGTCCTGTCCGACTTGAACCTGGTCAGAAGCTGGTTTTGACTGCCAACCGCTTGCTGGATGGTCGGATCGTCTGGTGGTGTGAAGACGGGACGTGGGATCTGCATATTGGACGCGCGGCCCTTCTGGATGCGGATGAGGCGGAAGCAGTGCTTGCGCGCGTAGTGGCAGAGGCCCAGCGTGATGGGGTGGTGGGCGTCTATGATACGGCGGTGCAGGCTGCTGTTCCGCCGGAGCCTGTCACGGTTCGTGAAAAGATCCGGGCTCATGGCCCGACAGTTCATCCCGAATTTGCAGTGGAGACCGAACAGTGAGCATTCCTGTCGGCCATTACCAGTATGACCGGGTAGACCGGGATTTCCTTCAGGCGCGGATTGCCGAGTTCGAGGGACAGGTGAACCGTCGTCTGGACGGGACGCTGAGTGAGGATGAGTTCAAGCCGCTGCGGCTGATGAACGGGCTCTATCTGCAGCTACATGCCTATATGCTCCGTGTGGCCATTCCTTATGGAATTCTGGACAGTCGGCAGTTGCGCAAGTTGGGCGAGATCGCCCGGCGTTATGATCGCGACTATGGGCACTTCACGACGCGGCAGAACATCCAGTTCAACTGGATCCGGCTGGAAGATACGCCGGATATTCTGCGTGAGCTGGCTGAAGTGGACATGCATGCCATCCAGACCAGCGGAAACTGCATCCGCAATGTGACGGCGGATGAGTATGCGGGCGCGGCGGCGGATGAGCTGGTGGACCCGCGGGTTCATGCGGAGGTTCTGCGGCAGTGGTCCACGCTGCATCCTGAATTCACGTTCCTTCCACGCAAGTTCAAGATTGCGATTTCGGGCAGTCCGAATGACCGGGTGGCCGCACGCTTTCATGATATCGGGATTCTGGCTCGTCCGGGTGAGGATGGGGCTCCGGTGTTCCGGATTTTTGTGGGCGGGGGACTGGGGCGGACGCCGGTTATTGGCGAAGAGCTGTTTGACAGCGTGCGCGAGGAGCACCTGCTGGCGACGCTTGAGGCTATTTTGCGCGTCTATAATGCTCATGGGCGTCGCGATAATATCTACAAGGCGCGGATCAAGATTCTCGTTCAGGCAATCGGGGTTGAGGCCTATCGGGAGGCTGTAGAAGCCGAACTGGGTCAGATGGAGCTGGATCGGTACCGGCTGACGCCGGAGGCGGTTGCGGCGATCCGGGCGCGGTTTGCCGTGCCATTGCTTGAGGCGCCGGACGATGCGGATGCTGTGCTGACGCAGCAGCGGAGGGATGATCCGCTGTTTGATCGCTGGGTGCGGAGCAATACGCATGTTCATCGCGATCCTGGGCATATCATTGCGACCATTTCGCTGAAGCCGGCTGGCGGGATTCCAGGGGATGCGACGTCGGCGCAGATCGGTCGTCTGGCGGATCTGGCGGATGCGTATTCGTTTGGGGAAATCCGGATCACGCATTTGCAGAATGTGGTTCTGGGGCATGTCCGCAAGGACCGGCTGCGGGATCTGTGGCTTGGACTGTCGGAAGTCGGGCTTGCGGAAGCGAATATCGGGCTGATCGGCGATATCGTGGCGTGCCCGGGGCTGGATTACTGTGCGCTGGCGAATGCGCGGTCCATTCCGATTGCCCAGAAGCTGGGGGCGCGTTTTGCGGATACGGCGCTTCAGGCGGAAATTGGGGCGTTGCGGATCAATATTTCGGGCTGCATCAATGCCTGTGGACACCATCACGCCGGGCATATCGGACTTTTGGGCGTGGACAAGCGTGGAGAAGAATTCTTCCAGCTGACGGTTGGTGGCCAGGCTGAGAATGGTGCGGCGATCGGGACGATTCTGGGGGCCGCTCTGCCGGAAGATGAGACAGTGGATGCGATTGCGCGGCTTGTAGACTGCTATCTCGGGCGCCGGGAGAACGGCGAGACGTTCCTCGATACGTTGACGCGGCTGGGGCATGAGCCTTTCAGGGAGGCGGCATATGAAACTGTTTGAACTTGGTGAGCGGACCGCGCAGGTTCATGAAGTGCTGGTAACGGTTGGAGAACTGGCGGAACGGGATGACGCGCGGGCTGTCCTGTTGGAGAGTGCGGACGATCCGGCGCTTTTGCGGCCTTATCTGAACCGGCTGGATCTCGTGGTGCTGCGGTTCCCGATTTTCAGGGATGGGCGTGGGTTCACGCAGGCCCGAGAGTTGCGGGAATATCTGCGGTTTTCCGGTGAGATCCGCGCGGAGGGGCATATTCTGCCGGATCAGGCGGCGTTTCTGCGCCGATGTGGGGTGGATAGTGTTGTTTTGCCGAAGAACGGTAATGGAGATCCGGCGCTTTGGGAGAAGCAGCTGCGGCAGTTTCCGGTTGCTTATCAGCGGTCGGTTCTGCTGGAGCGGTCCGTGGGGCCGGGATTGCGGGTGGAAGAGGCTTCCTAACGGGCGCCGAACCATCCTCGACGCCAGAACCAGAGCAGCGGCAGTATGACCGAAAGTGCCATGAGGGTCAGGCCGTAGGGATAGCCGTATTTCCATGACAGTTCGGGCATGTTGTGGAAGTTCATGCCGTAAATGCCTGCGATCAGGGTTGGCAGGATGCCAATGGCGCTGACGACGGTCAGGACTTTCATGCCATCATTCTGTTCGATGCTGATGAAGCCGAGTGTGGCGTCGAGCAGGAACTGGACCTTATTGACGGTCTGGGCATCGAAGTCGTTGAGAGAGGCGATGTCGCGCCCTGCGACCTTGATGCGCGTTTTCAGGGCCTGTGGATCTTTTTCTGTCCTGTCGCTGATATAGATCAGGATCCGGTCCAGCCCGAGCAAGCTGTCGCGGATCATGGAGGCGAGATCGCCGCCATGGCCGAGGCGGCGCAGGGTTTCACGCAGCATTTCTCCCGCGCGCGCCGGGTCTCGGGGACGATCGGTGTTGAAGACCCGTTTGGAGATGGCGTCGAGGTCGCGGCCAAGGCCTTCCAAGGTGTCTGCCAGACGGTTGATGACTTCCTCAATGATCTCGACGAGGACTTCGTTGGCGGAAGGCTCGCCTTTGGCTGGGTCGCGTTCGGCCTGACGGCGTCCGACGATGTCAAACCCGTAATAGTCGGCATAACGGACGGTGATGAGGCGTCTGTCGGTCAGGACGAAGCCGATCGGCAGGGAAAATGCCGTGCCTTCTGCTCGTCTGACGAGGGGGGTTGAGAGATAGAGGACTCCATCTTCTTCGTGATGGCGGGACGAGCTTTCGATTTCCTCCAGTTCTTCCCGGCGGGGGATATGGGTACCAAGGGCCTTTTCAGCTCGGGTGATTTCGTCCGGGGTCGGATTGATGAGGTCGAGCCAGACCGCTTTCGAAATGTCGATATCCGGTCCGATTTCCCGGGCCGGAACGCCAGCGGGGCGCACGAGGAACATCAGGCAGATCCTTGGAATAAATGAAATGGCTGTGAGGCTCTCTCATGTCCTGACTGCAGCGGGATCGCAAGGTCCTGTCCCGGAATTGTTGCAGGATAAGTCCGAAATCAGCGAGATGGATGGACGGCGGGGGCTGCCCTTGGTATCGCATTGGGGCTCTGAAGTGGAACCGAGTGCGGTATGACGAACACATCTTCCCCCCTGTCCAATTCTCTTCGTTCCGGCCCTGATGACCGAGGACGGTTCGGGATTTTCGGTGGTCGCTTTGTTGCGGAAACACTGATGCCCCTGCTGCTTGAGCTGGATGAAGCCTATCGCGCGGTGCAGGCCGATCCGGAATTCCGCAGGGAACTGGACTATTACCTGAAGGATTATGTTGGTCGTCCGAGCCCACTGTGGTTTGCGCAGCATCTGACGGAAGAGCTTGGCGGCGCGAAAGTCTACTTCAAGCGTGAAGAGCTGAACCATACCGGTTCCCACAAGCTCAACAACGTCATGGGTCAAATTCTTGTTGCCCGGCGGATGGGTAAGACGCGGATTGTCGCGGAAACCGGTGCGGGGCAGCACGGTGTGGCGACGGCGACGGTCTGTGCGCTTTTTGGGCTGAAATGCACGATTTACATGGGTGCTACGGACGTTGAGCGTCAGAAGCCCAATGTGTTCCGTATGCATCTGCTGGGCGCGGAAGTGAAGCCGGTGACGGCTGGGGCAGGGACGCTCAAGGATGCGATGAACGAGGCCATGCGTGATTGGGTGGCCAATGTTGCCGACACGTATTTCCTCGTTGGTACGGTCGCGGGGCCGCATCCGTATCCGGAGATGGTTCGAGATTTTCAGTCCGTTATCGGGATGGAGGTCAAGGAACAGATTACGCAGGCTGAGGGACGTCTGCCGGATGTGATCGTGGCGGCTATCGGGGGCGGGTCGAACGCGATGGGGATTTTCCATCCGTTCTTGGATGATGCGTCCGTCAGGCTGATTGGTGTCGAGGCGGCAGGGCATGGGCTGGATTCCGGGAAGACGGCAGCGTCCATTTCCCGTGGTCGGCCGGGTGTGCTGCATGGCAATCGGACATATCTGCTCCAGGATAAGCACGGACAGATTGAGGAGGCTCATTCGATCAGTGCGGGGCTGGATTATCCGGGGATCGGGCCTGAGCATTCCTGGCTGAATGATATCGGTCGGGCCGAATATGTCGGCGTAACGGATGAGGAGGCGCTTGAGGCGTTTCAGGTCTGCACGCGGACGGAGGGTATTATTCCTGCGCTTGAGTGTGCGCATGGGCTGGCGCATGTCATGAAGATTGCGCCCATCATGGCGAACGACCAGATCATTGTCCTGAATGTTTCCGGGCGTGGGGATAAGGACATCTTTACTGTGGCGCATCATCTGGGAGTGAAGCTGTGAGCCGTATTCAGACACGTTTTGCGGCCCTGAAGAAGGAAGGGCGTGGCGCCCTGATTCCGTATCTTCAGGCCTGTGACCCGGATTATGATACTTCGCTGGAGTTGCTGCGGGCGATGCCGGCGGCGGGGGCTGATCTGATTGAGATTGGTGTGCCGTTCTCCGATCCGTCCGCGGATGGGCCGACGATTCAGGCGGCGGCGCTTCGTGGTCTCAAGGCTGGTGCGACGCTGGGGCGTGTGCTGGAAATGGTCCGGGCGTTTCGTGAGAGCGACAGTGAAACGCCGATCGTGCTGATGGGGTATCTCAACCCGATTGACAGTTATGGTCCGGCCGAATTTTGCTTTGATGCGGCTCAGGCGGGTGTGGACGGGATTATTGTCGTCGATATGCCGGCTGAAGAGGCTGATCTTCTGGATGCGCATGCGCGGGAAGCAGGTCTCGATATCATCTCGCTGGTGGCACCGACAACGTCGAACTCTCGTTTGTTTCACGTCCTGAGGGACGCAAGCGGGTTTGTCTATTATGTGAGCATTACCGGGATTACCGGGACGAACAGCGCGAGTGCGGAGGATCTGGAGCAGGCGTTGCCGCGGATCCGGGAAGCGACGGACCTGCCGGTGGCCGTTGGTTTCGGGATTTCTACTCCGGAGCAGGCGCGGACGGCATCTCGGATCGGGGATGCGGCTGTGGTGGCTTCGGCCTTGATCAAGACCATGGCGTCCACGCTGGAGAATGACCAGGCGACGGACCGCACGGTTCCGGCAGTTCTGAAACAGCTTGAAGGTCTGGCGGCGGCCGTCAGGGCCTGATTTTGATGTTCCGGCAGGCTGTCGCTTGCCGGAGTGTTTAGTGTCAGGCGTTGTCGCGCAGGGAGAGTCCGAACAGGACTGTGGCGATGCCGGCCATCAGAAGCTCTACCGCAATGAACATCCCGATCAGCCACAGGCCGGACCAAGGTAGTGTCATGTAGAGCATGATGCCGATGAGCAGCGTGATGAGTCCGCTGATGGCAAGGGCGAGCCAGCTTCGGTTGTTGCGATGACCGCCAGCCCAGAAGGTGCGGGCGAGGCCGGCGAAGATCAGGCAGCCAGCGAGAATGGCGGTCAGGAAGATCGAGCCGGTTGCGGGCTCTTCAATCAAAAGCAGGCCGCCGAAAATGTAGAGGGCACCGATCAGTCCGGACAGCCACTTGTTCGGGAGGGGAAGGCCGCGATGGGCGAAGCTCTGCATGACCTGGGCGACGCCGCCGATGATCATGAGGGCGCCGAGAATGACCATGCTGGTCAGAGTGGTGGTGATGGCATCTAGGGCGGCTAGGGTACCGAGAATGATCAGGAAGGCACCGAAGCCGATGAACCAGCCGGGTTTGAGGCCCTGCGGACTGGGGAAGCGGATGGTGTTGAAACTGTCGGACATGGTCTTCTCCGTTCAGGAACATGCTCTGTCGGGTAGGCCTTTTCGGTAAAGGAGCCGGATCCCGGGTATGACGTCCGCTGTGACGGGTCATGTTGGAGAAGATGGCATGGTTTGTGATGCAGGCGTGAGCGATAAGACGGGCCTCTGATGGTTGGGCTGGCATATTTGGCCTTCGGGCGTTAAAACGCGCCAGAGAATGCAGCCCTTCGCCGGGCTTTAACCCCACTCCGTCCTTTGTCCTGAAGGCGGGCAGAAAGTAACGAGACGACATGAGCTGGATGACCGACTACGTCCGACCCAAGCTGCGTGGCCTGCTTCAGCGGGACGTGCCGGACAATCTGTGGACCAACTGCGAATCCTGCGGGCAGATGATGCTCACCAAGGAGCTGGAACGGTCTGAGAAAGTCTGTCCGCATTGCGGCCATCACATGCGGGCAACGGCAAAGGAGCGTCTGGGATGGACGTTCGACGGGGGGGAATACACCACCATCGAGCTGCCGAAGATGCCGGTCGATCCGCTGGGATTCAAGGATTCCAAGCGTTATACGGACCGTCTGAAGGATGCGCGGAACAAGTCGCATCTCGATGAGGCACTGGTCGTTGCTCATGGCATGATCAAGGGGCAGAAGGCTGTTGTTGCGGTCATGGCGCCCGAGTTCCTGCTGGGGACGATGGGGGCTGCGCTGGGCGAGGCTTTTGTGGCCGCCTGCCGTCTGGCTGTTCTGCAGAAGTCACCGCTGGTGGTCTATACGGCTTCGGGTGGTGCGCGGATGCAGGAAGGCGTTGTTAGTCTGATGCAGATGCCGCGGACGACGATTGGTGTGCAGATGCTTCAGGAAGCGGGTCTGCCTTATATTGTCGTGTTCACGAACCCGACGACGGGTGGTGTTTCGGCGTCTTTCGCTATGTTGGGCGATGTGCATATTGCCGAGCCCAATGCGCTGATCGCGTTTGCGGGGCCTCGTGTCATTCAGGACACCGTTCGTGAGAAGCTGCCTGAGGGCTTCCAGCGTTCGGAGTATCTGCGTGAGCACGGTATGGTCGATATTGTGGCCAAGCGCTCCGAGCTTCCGGAACTGCTGGGGCGGATTTTAGGCATCATGACGCGCCAGAAAACCGTTTCCGACGCGGCGGCCTAATGACTGTGGAGCGTGGGACGCCGGTTCGGCTGTCCGGCGAGTATCAGGGGCGTCCGGGGGCTGTTCTTGCGCGGTTGCAGGAGTTGTATCCGGCGCTGATTGATCTTTCTCTGGGGCGGCTTGAGGCGCTTCTGGCGAAGCTGGGTAATCCCGAGCGTCATCTGCCGCCTGTCATTCATGTGGCGGGGACGAACGGTAAGGGCAGTACCTGCGCCAATCTGCGGGCCATAGCCGAGGCGGGAGGTCTGCGCGTGCATGTCATGAGCAGCCCGCATCTTGTGAGTGTGACCGAGCGCTTTCGGTTGGCGGGACGGCTTGTGGATGAGGATGTTCTGGTTGCCGCGCTCGAGAAGGTCGAGCAGGTCAATGCCGGCGCTCCGATTACGGTTTTTGAAGTTCTGACGGCGGCGGGGTTCCTGCTGTTTTCGCAGGTTCCGGCTGATCTGGTGGTGCTGGAAGTCGGACTTGGGGGGCGACTGGATGCGACCAATGTCGTGCCGAAGCCTGCGGTCTGCGTGATTACACCGATCAGTTTGGATCATGAGGCGTTTCTGGGCAGTACGGTTGCGGCTATTGCCGGAGAGAAGGCCGGGATTATCAAGGAGGGTGTGCCGGTTGTTTCGGCTGCCCAGGCACCGGAGGCGCTGGATGTCATTCGCCGTCGGGCTGCGGAACTGAATGCGCCGCTTCGAGTGATCGGGAAGGATATTGTCTTTGCCGAGAGTGCGGATGGTCTGGAATATCGGGATGTGGATGGTGTGCTCTCTCTGCCCGTGCCGGCTCTGAAAGGGCAGCATCAGGCGGGGAATGCGGCGCTGGCTGTGGCCGCATTACGGGTTTCTGGGCTGGCTTTGCCGGTTTCGGTTTATCAGGGTCTTTCCAAGACCTTCTGGCCTGCACGGTTGCAGAAACTGGATGGCATGCTGGCGCAGATGCTTCCTGCAGGGTGGGAACTCTATCTGGATGGTGGGCACAATCCGGATGCGGGGCAGGTGTTGGGAATGGTTCTTGATGGCTGGAAAGACCGGCCGGTCCACGTGATCGCGGGTGTGAAGCAGACCAAGGATGCTTCTGGGTTTTTGAAGCCGATTGTTGAGCGGGCGGCTTCGGTTCAGGCGGTGGCAGAGCCGGGACAGCATCTGGCGATGCCAGTCGAAGAGATCATTGCGGCTTCGGGGGGGCGGGCGATTGCCGGTCCCACCGTCAGGGACGCTCTGGAGCGTTTGGTGGCTGGAGGGGGTGCGCCTGCACGCGTACTGATCTGTGGTAGCCTTTATCTGGCGGGTGTTGTTCTGGCTGAGGATGGTTGGGTCGCGCGGTAATCCGTTTCTGGTCGCGATGCAGGATGGTAGAAGGGCAGCGTGAACATGATCGAATCGCATTCTTCTCCGACCGTCTCTGATGCTTCCTCGAACGACGGAGATCTGGGTGTCCTGCTGAGGCGCAGTCCGCCGTCCAGTACGGCGGCCGAGCAGGCGCTTCTGGGCGCCATTCTGACCAATAACAAGGCGTATGAGCGGGTTTCGGACTTTCTGGAGCCGGCTCATTTTTCTGATCCGCTCAATGGACGGATCTACGAGGCCATTGCCCGCCGCATCGAGCGGGGGCAGTTGGCCGATCCCGTGACCATGCGTGCGGAATTCGAGCATACCGGTGTTCTGGATGCTGCAGGTGGCCCGGCCTATCTGGCGAAGCTGCTGACGGCGATGGTGGGTATCGTCAATGCGGGTGATTATGGACGGGTGATCCATGATGCCTGGGTCCGTCGGCAATTGATCGATATTGGTGAAACTGTCGTTAACAATGCTTTTGGGGCGCGGCCGGATCTGGATGGTTCCGATCAGATTGCGGCGTCTGAAGAAGCATTGTTCAAGTTGGCGACGGAGCGGGGGCAAGAAGGCGGGTTTGTCTCGTTTACCAAGGCGCTCACGGTAGCTGTCAGTGTTGCGACCCAGGCCTATCAGCGTACTGGCGACGTGGTTGGTTTGACTTCGGGTCTGCGGGACTTTGACAAGCGTACGGGTGGTTTGCATCCTTCCGATCTGATCATCCTTGCCGGGCGTCCTGCGATGGGCAAGACGGCGTTGGCGACCAAAATCGCGTTCTCAGCGGCACGCTCGATCCTGCGGGATGCCGAAGACAGCGGCGAGAAGCCCAAAGGGGCGGTGGCGATTTTCTCGCTGGAAATGTCATCCGAGCAGCTGGCGACCCGTATTCTTTCGGGTGAGGCTGAAGTTTCGGGTGAAAAGATCCGGCGCGGTGATATCGGGCAGAAGGAATTTGACCGGTTTGTGCGGGTTGCGCGTGAGCTTCAGCGACTGCCGCTCTATATCGACGATACGCCGGCGATTTCCCTGTCTGCCATGCGGACGCGATGCCGCCGCCTGGCGCGGACGCAGGGCCTGAGCCTAGTGGTGGTAGATTACCTGCAGCTAATGCGTCCGGCCATCGGAACGAAGCCTGACAGTCGTGTTCTGGAAATTTCGATGATTACGCAGGGGCTCAAGGCGATTGCGAAAGAGCTTTCCGTGCCTGTGATTGCGTTGTCCCAGCTTTCACGTCAGGTCGAGTCGCGTGAGGATAAGCGACCGATGCTGTCGGATCTGCGCGAATCGGGTTCGATCGAGCAGGATGCGGATGCGGTCATGTTCGTTTATCGCGACGAATATTACCTGCAGCAGCGCCAGCCCAAAGACAGTGCCTATGACAGCAATGACAAGTTCCAGGCTGCGACAGAGGAGTGGCAGCGCAAGATGGCTCTGGTGCACAACAAGGCCGAGTTGATTCTTGAGAAGCAGCGGCATGGCCCTACCGGAATGATCCAGCTGTATTTCGAAGGGGAATATACCCGGTTCGGAGATTTGGACGTCATTCACGAGTAGCTCTGAGGACAGGGTGAGTACTTTGAATGATGCAGATACCCCTCAGGCGCTCCTGTCTGAGGGGAAGGGCCGTTTGGTGCTTGGGATTGTGAAAAAGCGCCGTAATTTTTTTTCGGGAAAGCGTCTGCGTGGGCGGACATAGAATGTCTCGATAATTGAATTGGTGCTTCAAAAGTACAAATTTCATTAAAATATACAGTCAGAAAAAAGCTGTAATATGAGCCTCTTCAGCGCGATTCCTCTGTGAAATGCGGTTGAGGATGCCTGTCTGCTATGCCGGATTGTGGCTGCAATTCGGAAAATTGGTGGTGCTCAAAAGCTGTCTTAATGGCTTAAAGCCATATTTGTTCCTTGACCCAATGGCATAGTGCCATTAATTTATCGTTAATCGGAGGTTGTCATGGGGGCAGCTAACGGGGAAGGAAGGGAGCCGGTCAATGAATTTAGATGTTTTGATGACCGGGAATGTTTCCGATTTGTTCATTCCATCGATAAGGCGAGCTTATCGTGTCGTATCGAATGGGGGGCGCCTGAAAGCGTATGGAAACCAGTGAAACAGTCACTAATGGATCTCCTCATCTGGTCTCTTGGGCGGATCAGGTGTGTCGGAAGATGTGTTTCTGTCCGTGTTCGGAGCCATGTCTTGTCGCTGGAGCACCAGTTCTGGGTGCAGGGCAGCCAGCCGCAAAGCCAGTTCTTCGTCGGTACGACCGTTCAGGACGCCTTTTAGAAGAAAATCTGTCGAGACGCGCAGACGGTTCGACAGTGCAGCAATGAGGAAGACGCTGGGTGCGCGGTCACCGCGTTCGATCTTGTTGAGGGTCGAAGCGTCAACGCCCAGCAGGCGGGCGCACTCGCTCTGATTGGGCATGACGAGTTCACGAGCCCAGGAAATGCGAGTTCCGATGGCTCGTTGGAGTGCAGTCAGAGAGTCCGGGCGCTTGTGTTTGGCCATGAGGCCTTTTTAGCAATGGCTTTATGCCAAATCCAGAAGAAGTTTTTTTTATCACACACTGTGGCATTTTGCCAAAGTTAGCAACAATTCTGTACTGATGAAGGATGTTGAGATGAGGCAGGTCAAGTCAGGTTCCGCACCCCGGCGGGTATCCGCAAGCGCTCTCGCCGCCATGCTGGCGTCCGATGGTTGGCTACCTGAGCAGGGAAGTGCACGCAAGGGGCGGGGACGTTCTGCGAGAAAAACATCTGAGGCGTCGGCTTCACGTATGCGGACGGTGACGGACCGGGAGACCGCCGAAACATTACCTGCGGGTCATCCTGTAAGTTGGAGTGCGCTGTGGGGGGCGGATCTGGTACCGGTCTTTCCGGGACTGCAGCCGATGGGTGGTCGTGAGACTGGGCTGGAGATCAACTGATGTTCGAGATGGTGCGGGAAATACCAGTCGCTGTTGCGGGACTGCCCGAGGGTGTGGTCAGGCCGACTGGGGAGCGATATAGCCATTCTGAGATCCGCGGGGTTGGAAATACGTTCCGGGTCGTGAACGCGGTGCAGTCCATGTACGACGCCGGCGATATCGGGGACGATGAACTGGCTGCTGCGGATCGCTTGTATCGCGAATATGTTTTTGCCTCTCTGGGGGTGGTGGAAACTCCATCTTCTGATGGTCGTGTCAGGGAGCGGGGAGATATTCACACCTGGATGATGGGGCGCGGGCAGTGTTCTGCGCGGATTACGCAGATTCGTGACATGCTGGGACTGTGTGCGCATGTTCGTCTCGAGATGCTTTTGGCGCGGGAAATGTCGTTTTCGGTTATGGCGCGGCATCTCTATCCAGCTTTGTCAGAAGGGCGTGCGCGGATGAAGGTGTCGGCTCAGTGTGCACTGCTTCTGGAACAGTTGGCGCATGCCTATGAGGTGTTATCCAAAAAGAAAAATAGGAAAAATCTGGTTAACGATAAATTACCGCTTGATATATGAACGCGGTTTTGGTATAAAAAATACATACTGAAGAATTACGACATGAAAATCTGAAGCCGACCTTTCAAAAGAAGGTCGGCTTTTATTTTGGAAGTTTCCTGATTTATGGAAAAATGTGAAATTTCTTCTGGTAGCGTTGTGTTGTCTGGCAGACAGACATTCATTGTTCTTCGGAAAAGTGCAGGTTCATTTGTCGGATGTCCTCTTGTTTATGAAGGCGAGCCGGTTCATCGGGCAGATGTTGTTCTGGAATGGCATGAACTGGTGGATGCAGGTCTTTCTCGCCTGGATGTTCGGTGCCGGTCCATTTCCTGTCAGCGGTCGGTTCTTTCTGCCCGGGTGATTGGAGAGATCGCGCCGGAAACCCTCTCCCGTGTGGCGGTGCAGGCTGAACGAGAACAGACGCAGCGGAATGTGGAAACCCTGGCGCGGCGAGGGACGGGTCACAGGGATCGGCCTCGGCACAAGCCGGTTCGGGCTGTCTGGCTCGAGAGTGGCATGATGATGAGCCGCAGGGAGGCTTCGTTGAAAGCCATCTGATGGTTGGTGCTCAGGGCGATCTGGGGGAAAGGGTTGAAGCAGATGGATGATGACGTATCTGGTAAATGTTCTTTGCGGCGGGAACAGTCTTGGGAACGGAAGAAGAGATTTCTCGAACATCTGTCTGTGAGTGGAAATATTTCTGAAGCCGGGCGTGTCGCTGAAGTTCAGCGCAGTACGTTATACCTCTGGAAAGATACGGATAAGGAATTTTCTTCCCAGTGGGAGGAGGCTCTGGAAGAGGCTGTGGATGCTCTTGAAGCGGAAGCGCGTCGACGCGCCGTGGAGGGATACGATGAGCCTGTTACGTATGCGGGGCGTGTCGTCTGTGATCCGGATACGGGCAATCCGATTGTTCGTAAACGGTACAGTGACGGGTTGATGGCGTTTCTGCTTCGGGCGCATCGTCCGTCCCGTTTCAGGGGGGGTATGGAATCCGAAGGGCGGTCGGGGATGATTTCGATTAGCATCAGCAGTGATGACAACGCCCTTTAGACTGAATGATTCGCAACGTGAGGCGGTGCGGCTTCTGGGTGGGCCGGCGCGGCATATTTTTCTGAGGGGTGGCTCGCGGTCCGGGAAGACCTTTGTTCTGGTTCGGGCCGTTGTGATCCGGGCGCTGAAGGCACCGGACAGTCGGCATGGCATTTTTCGTTATCGGCTGACGGCGCTGAAGGCGTCGGTTTTGCGGGACACGTTTCCGAAGGTCATGCGGATGTGTTTTCCGCAGGTCGGGTGGAAGCTGGATCGCCAGGACTGTGTTGTGACGTTCCCGAATGGATCGACGATCTTTTTCGGGGGGCTGGATGACGAACAGCGGACCGAGAAAATTCTGGGTCTGGAATTTGCGACCGTTTATTTGAACGAGGCCAGCCAGATCAGTTATGGCGCGCGGAACATGCTTCTGACGCGCCTGGCGCAGAAGACGGGTCTGGCGGTGAAGGAATATATTGATGCCAATCCGCCGAGCATGGGGCACTGGCTTTATGCGCTTTTTGAAAGCGGGATCGAGCCGAAGTCGGGAGAACCGTTAGCGGACAACAGGTCGCTGTATGCGACGATGATCCTCAATCCGCAGGCTAACCGAGATAATTTGAGCGAGGATTATCTCGCCAGCCTTGAAGCGCTCCCTGAGCGGGAAAGGCGGCGGTTTCTGTATGGTGAATATCAATCGGTTGTTGAAGGCGCGCTGTGGCGGCTGGAGATATTCCGGCGCGAGGTGGCGATTACGTCGCAGAGCCGTTCGGATGTTGCGGCTCGGATGCGGCGTATTCTGGTGTCTGTTGATCCTTCGGGGGCTGCGGGACCGGAAGATTACAGGTCCGACGAGATCGGGATTGTGGTCTGCGGCGTTGATGCGGCTGGTGTGGGGCATGTTCTGGAAGATCTTTCTGCCAGGGATAGTCCGGCGGGCTGGGCTGCAAGAGCCCTGCGGGCATTTGATGAATGGGGTGCTGAACGCATTGTTGCGGAGCGGAACTTCGGCGGGGCTCTGGTAGAGGGCACGATCCGGAGTGTGCGGTCGCATGCCTCGGTCAAGCTGGTGACAGCGGCGCGGGGGAAGGCGGCACGCGCAGAGCCGGTTGCAGCGCTCTATGAGGTTGGCAGGGTTGTGCATCATGGGCGGTTTCCGGCTCTGGAGGATCAGCTTTGCCATTTCTCGGTCAGTGGATATCGCGGTCCACGGTCTCCGGACCGGGCGGATGCGATGGTCTGGGGGCTGAGTGAACTGATGCTTGCCGGAAACGGCGGCATGACGGGCTGGAGCTCGTCTGGATTTTCGCTGGCGCGCTGAACCGATCTTTGCGGGTCGGGATGTGGCCTGAAACAATGGAGAACACATGGACTGGTTGTCCCTGCAACAGCGTTATGCTGTTCCCGCATGCTGTTCCCGCGGGTGCGTCCGCGCGGACGGCGCGGCTGCTGGCGCTTAAGCGTGTTCTGGACGGAACGCAGTATGATGCGTTGCCGCATCCGTTCTCGAAGGAGAAGTCTGGGGCGGGAGAATATATTCCGCTGTCCAGCCGGCGTCCTTCTGTTCGCACGAATTTGTGCCGGACGGTTGTGGATGAGTCGGTTTCGCTGCTGTTCGGGGATACGCACTGGCCTGGTCTGGTGACGGATGATGCGCGGGTGGCGCATGCTTTGAGCGCGTTTGCTTCGCAGGCCCGGCTGGCGTCGTTGCTGATGGAAGCGGCGCGGCTGGGGTCGGTGGGATCGGTTGCGATCCTGTTCGAGGTCTCGGCCGGGGTTCCGAAGTTGTCCGTGCTGGAAACAGCATATCTGACGCCGTTCTGGGATGATGCGACAGGGGAACTGCTTCGGGTTGAGGAGCGGTTTCTGGTCCGGGGGCGGGATCTGGCGGCGCAGGGTTATCCGATTGCGGATGAGCTTCTGGGTGCCCAGTTCTGGTGGCAGCGGGTCTGGACGCCGTTGGATTGTGCGGTTTCCGTGCCCTGGCTGGTGGGAATGGATGGCGGGGTTCGGGACGAGAGCCGCTCTGTTCGGCATGGGTTGGGGTTCGTGCCTATTGTGTGGATACGCAATCTGGGTGGGCCTTGTGGGCGTGATCCGGAAGGTGAGTGCACGTTCGAGCGGGCCATCGATACGGTGATCGAAGCGGATTATCTGCTGTCACAGGCAGGTCGGGGGCTGAAATATGGCTCAGATCCGACGCTGGTTCTGAAGACAGGTGGATTTTCCGACGGGATTGCACATCAGGGGGGGGCAGCTTCGGCGTTGACGCTTCCCCCCGAGGGTGATGCCAAACTGCTGGAAATTAACGGGAACGCAGCGGGGGCGGTGCTCGATCATTATCGGGAACTGCGTCTGGTGGTGTTGGAGCAGTTGCATGGCAACCGGGCTCATGGTGACCGGGTGGGCGGCACGCAGTCGGGCAAGGCCATGGAGATGATGTGTCAGCCTCTGATCTGGCTGGTGGATCGTTTGCGCCATTCCTACGGCGAAGGTGCGTTGATTTCGATTTACCGGATGGCGTGCCGGTTTTCCTGTGTTCTGGAAAACGGGCTTCGGATCGGGGGAACGCTGGTCAAGGACCTGCCGTACTGCCGCATGAGTTTGCGGTGGCCGGCGTGGTTTCCGTCCACTGATCCGGAGCTTCTTTCACTGACGCAGGGGCTGGTGACGGCTGTTTCCAATGGAATTCTGAGCCGTGAAACGGCGGTTCGGATGTTTGCGATGGCATCGGGAAATTCTGATCCGAATACGGAATGGAAAATGCTGGAGCAATGGTGTGCTTCTGAACAAGCATGAGTGTTGACGGGGGAATGATGTCCGGAACTGATGACACCATTGAGGATGTAGAGGCTCTGCGTCGGGCGTTGAATGAAGCGCGGAGTGAGGTTGAGGCGGTCCGTCAGGAAATGACGGATGTTGTGACGCGACAGGAGACGCTTCAGCGCAGTCATGAGGAGGCGTTGGCCCGGGTGCGGGAAGACAGTGACCGGGAGGTTATTGTGTCGGCGCTTCGGGCGGAGGCGATCCGTAATGGCGCGCATAATCCTGATGATGTTGTGCGGCTGATTGACCTGAAGGGGATCGATCGGGGCGAGGACGGCTCAGTGGTCGGTGTGCTTGAGGCTTTGCAGCAGGCCCGTCAGGAGCGGGCCTATCTGTTCGACGAGGCGCTCCGGCCCGGATATTCGAGCGGCACTACTGTTGGGCAGGCAGCGCCGCGGCCGGGTGGGATCGAACCGTTCAATGCGCGCGCCGCCAGTGAGGCGGATTACGAAACGCGCAAATGGCAGTTTCTGGCTCAGGGCTAAAGCCCGGGACGATATTTGAGCGGGTCTGATGGCAGGCCGGGTTCAGAAAACACATTTACGGAAAAAACACATGAGCATTGATAATTTTCCTGTTCAGCTTCAGGCCGCCATTCAGCAGGGTTTTCTGGCCCGTGAATTTGAGAATGGCCTGAAATCCCGGTTGGGCTTCCGTCAGGTTGCTGATCGTGAAGTGTTCCCGAATGCCATCGGTGAGACGCTGACGAAAACCCGCAAGAGCCTCAAAGCGCCGGTGACGACGCCGCTGAACCCGACGGGTAATACGAATTTCGATAATGGTCTGAGCCCGTCCGGCTGGTCGGTTGAACAATATACGCTGTCCATCAACCAGTATGGCGATACGATCGATCTGAACATGGTCACCAGTGGTGTGGGGATTGCGTCGCAGTTCCTGGCCAATGCCAATACCAATGGTGTGCAGGCCATGCAGTCCCTTGACCGTCTGGCACGCAATACGCTGTTCGGTGGTGCGCAGAATGGTGTGGGCGGTTATCTGGGTGGCAACACGCGTGTGACGGCGACGCTGGGGAGCGCTGGAGACACCATCGCGGTGGACGATATTCGTGGTTTCCAGTCCGTGATCGTGAATGGTCAGGTGACGCCGATCAGCGCGACCAATGGCATGACCGTGACGGTGGGCGGGGATGTTTACACACTCGTCAGTGTGACGGCTGATGCGACGAATGTGTCCACGGCGCCGGGTGGTGTTTCGGGGCAGATGACGTTTTCTGCGACTGTTTCGGTTGCAGATGGCACAGAAGGTCAGGCCGTTGTGGCGTCCACGGCGCCGCTGGTGATCCGTCCGAATGGTCGTCTGACGACTGCGGCGTTGCAGACGGCAAGCACGAGCGGTCTGGCGGATACGTTGGGAATTCAGCAGGTTCTGGCCGGTGTGGCGACGCTGCGACGTAATAACGTGCCGATGATTAACGGTGCGTATCACTGCTATCTTGATGATCTGCAGCTTCTTTCGCTCTTCCGCGATCCGGATTTCAAGCATCTGTATCGGGGTGCTTATGGTTCTGAAGAGTATCGTTCCGGTAAAGTAATAGAACTTTTAGGTGTGCGTTTCATCCCGACGACGGAAGCGCCGCAGCAGGCCTCTCTGGGTGCTGGGTCCATTCATCGTGCGTTGTTGCTGGGCCAGGGGGCGCTGATTGAGGGTGACTGCGCGCTGACGGGGCATTCTGATATTCCGGATTCCGAGCGTGCGCTGATCGAGATGGTGGACAGTGTGGCGATGGTGACGCGTGAGCCGCTGGATCGTCTGCGCCAGATCATTGCTCAGTCCTGGTACTGGATTGGCGGTTTCGCTCTGCCGACGGACGTGACGGCGGATATGACCGTTATTCCGACTGCCACCAACAGCTATCTCAAGCGTGGTGTCGTGATCGAGAGCCTTGGCACGGATGCTCTCGGTCTGACGTTCTGACCTTTTTCCGGCCCCTGTCCATGAGGCGGGGGCCTCTCTTGCGGGGAGAATGACATGTCCGGAACGGTTGGCTTATCGACGGATATTCTCTCGGAAGGAGAGAAAATGGATATTCGCCGGTTTTGCGGTTATCCCGCCATTGGATCGCGGGAAGGAAACCAGGAATCCTGGCGCTTCTTTCAGGTGGAAGGGGCGCTGGAGTGGCGGATGAACTGTTTGTCCGGGGCAGAGCTTCAGCAGATCAGGCTTTATTTGTCGCAGCTGTATCCGCTGGAAACTGCGATTGCGGGGGCTTCGGACAATCTGGATACGGCGCAGGCGGCGAGTTGGTATCACAATGGTCGGGAAGTGCAGGACCGGGTGATGCTGTTTACGTTGTGGCGGCGGCGGCTGTGTGCGTTTCTGGGTGTGGCCGGCGGCCTGGAGTTGCAGGACGGTCGGGCGATCGTGGTCTGAGGAGGGCTATGTGCAGCAGGCAATGATCGCGGCCAGGCTCTCCAGGGGATATGCGAGGGCTGCGGCTGTTCTGGGGGCTTCGGGGGAGCAGTATCGTCCTTCGGGCGGTCTGTTGCCGATGGGAACCCTTTATGAGCAGCCCATGCTGGCTTTTGATGTGGACGCTGAATTTTCGTTCGTGCGGCCGATCGGCTGGGGCATACCGACCGAATATGTTCTGACCGACCGTCGGGAGGATACGCAGGTTGCCGATATTCTGGTGGCGAGCGGGCGGACGTATTTCGTGGCGTCCGTGGAGCCTTTGCGGCCGCCTTTGTGTGTGGTGTGCAGTCGGATGGTGTCGGTCAGCGGTGTTACGGGAACCGTGCAGACGCTGGTTTCGGAGTGTCCAGCGGCCATTATCATGCGGGCGAAGGGAGAATCTTCGGGCAGCGGTGTTCCGGGGGCGACGCGGCCGGGACAGTCGGTGATGTATCTTCCGCTTCTACCCGGCGTGGTGCTGACGCCTTACATGACAGTCACGACTGATCTGGGAACGACTTATACGGTCAATGCGGTGGAGGTTTCCGGATTTGGTGTCCGGTGCACTATGTCGCTTCAGCAGGTCTGAGGGAGGACAGGAATGACAGATGCCTCCAGGGTCGGGCTGGCGCTGGCCTATAACTGTGTGCAGGTCCTTTATCCGGATGGTCTTTCGGGAGCTTCGGTGACGGGACGGCAGGTGGTGCTGCGGCGGGGGTGGCTGTTGCCGAGCGATCTTTTCGCGGCGCAGAACATCCGTAACAACATCGATTTTGTCACGGTCACCATGGCGCCCCGGAAGATGCCGGAATGGGCGGAACCTCTGGGGCGGCCCTGGCGTGTGCAGCAGAAAGTCGAGCCTACGGTCGGTGTTGTGGTTACGGATGGGACGGTTGAGATCGTCTTTTCCGGAACATCCACGCCTACGGGTGTGGTGGCGGTCTGGCTGGATGATATGCCGCGTGGGGGCGCTCCTTCCGCAGCTTATGCGGTGACGGCGCAGGATACGCCCGCGACGGTTGCCGCGGCTCTGGCGGTTGCGCTGACGGGGGGGATGGCGAATGGTGCGATTGTCAGTGTGCCGGGTCGGGTCCTGAATGCTCATGCCGGTGGATATGGGCAGTCAGTTCGGGTGACGCGGCGGCAGGCGCAGCTTTATCGGGTTTCGATCTGGACTGCGGATGCGACGGCGCGGGAAATCTTGGCGTCCGTTCTGGATACGGCGCTGGCGGAGCAGAGCTGGATCAGTACTTTGGATGGGCGGGAGGCTCAGCTTCGGTTCCAGAGCGTGGAAGATGTCGACACGATGCAGAACGAGGCGTTGTATCGGCGGGATTATTTCTATGAGCTGGTTTTTGACACCCTTCAGGTGCAGTGGGCGTCCGAAATGCTGTGTGGCATCGGGGATCTGTCCGGAGAGGATGGGGTTGCAGCGTCTTTTGGTGTTCTGGCTCCTGGCGCCGCGAACCAGACGGTGACGGCGGCTCTGGATGCCATGCAGGCTGTGGTTGCGGCTCAGGCTGCCAGAACCGCTTATCCAGGGCTGGGGGTTGATCAGTTCGGGACAGTGGTCGCCGCTGCCTGAGGCAGAAGTTGAGTCAAGGGGCTGAAATTTTATCAGGAAAGCGGGCTGCTTCTACAGGAGGCGCCCGCTTTCTGCATTTTGGAGAGCGATCCGGGGATGTCTCTGGTCTATCAGGCGGGAACGTTGAATACCACGGCACTGACCGTGCCAAATCTTTATGTGCAGATTGCCCAGCCGCAGACGTTGGCCCTCGCGGGAGCATCGTCGTCGCAACTGGGTGTTGTGGGAACTGCGGGTTGGGGCCCTGTAGGGATGCCACTGCCGATCGGAGGTATGAGCGATTATGTCTCGGCGTTCGGTGCCAAACAGAACAAAACGACGGATGCGGGTCTGGCCGTTAATATTGCAGTGATGCAGGGGGCTTCGGCTTTCGTTGTTGTCCGTGTGACGGATGGGACGGACGTGGCGGCTTCCGGCACGCTGGATGGGGTGACGGTTCAGGCTGCCTGCACCGGCAGCGCTGGCAACGGGATCGTGGCTGCGGTGACGGCGACGGGTTCTGGCTATGCGCTGGCTGTCACGCATGCGGAGCTTGGGGCCGCGACGTATGCGGGGGCGGACTGGTCTACCATTGCCGCGGCTGTGACGCAGGATCTGGGTGCGCTGGTGAAGGTCGTCCTGCCGAAGACGGTGCCGGCTGTGGCTGCTGCTAGTGTGACGCTTGCTGGGGGTACGGATGGTGGTGTGCCGACGACGGCGCAGTTCCTGGGGCAGGACAGCACGGTGCGGAATGGCATGTATGCGCTGCGCGGGCAGGGTTGTGCGGTGGCGTTGCTGCATGGTGTGACGGATAGCACGTCCTATACGGCGCAGGCGGCTTTTGGGACGTCCGAAGGGGTCTATATGATCGCTGTCGGTCCGGCCTCCGATACGGTGACGAATGCGATTGCGGTTAAGGCTGCGAGTGGTCTGGATGCGCCTTCGGTCAAGCTTATGTTTGGTGACTGGCTGTGGTGGAATGATGACAGCAATGGTATGATGCTGGTTAGTCCGCAGGCTTTTGTGGGTGGCCGGTTGGTAGCCCTTTCGCCGGAGCAGTCCAGCCTGAACAAGGCGTTGTCGGGGATTGTGGGGAGCCAGAAGGCCGGGCTGACGGGGAGCAGCGCGACCTATTCCACGGCTGAACTGTCCGTGCTGTTCACGGCCGGAATTGACGTGATCTGCAATCCAGCGCCGGGTGGGACGTACTGGGCGGTGCGGTGTGGGCATAATTCGTCCAGCAAAAGCACCATGAATGGTGACAATTACACACGCTTGACGAACTACATTGCGTCTTCTCTTGCCGGTGGCATGGGCGGTTATGTTGGTGAGGTGATCAACGACACGCTGTTCAGTGATATCCGGTCGACGCTTCTGGGCTTTCTGTCGTCGCTGCTGTCGCAGGGTATTCTGGGTGTTCAGAATGGTGAGCTGCCGTACAGCGTGGTCTGTGATTCGAGTAACAATCCGCAGTCCCGAACGGCGCTGGGCTATGTGCAGGCGGATGTGGCGGTTCGCTACCAGGGCATCAACGAGAAATTCATCGTCAATCTGCAGGGCGGCGCGTCGGTTACTGTGTCTTCTGCGTCGGGGAGTGTTGGCTAAATGGCAAATCCATACAGCATTGGCCGGGATTGCCGGATTACCGTTTTGTGGAATGGTCAACGGGTTGATTTGAGGGATGTCACGTCCTTCAGTGCAGCGCAGGAAACGCAGGCCCTGCGTGCTAATCCGCTGAACGGGGTGCCGCTGGAGTTCAATGTTCCGAATGGCTGGCGGGGTGCGTTCCAGATTGCCCGTGCCAGTGCGGCACTGGATAATCTGGTGGCTGCTGTTGAGGCTGCTTACTGGAATGCCGGTACGGTCGGGAGCGGGACGATCTATCAGTACGTGACTGAACCGGATGGATCGACCAGTACCTGGGAATTCAGCAATGTCTCCATGCAGCTGAAGAGTGATCCCTGGCAGGCGGATCACATGATCCATCAGACGGTTCAGTTCTTTGCTTCTACGAGGACGAAGATTTCGTGAGTGATTTTCCGCAAGAAATTGTGTTGGCTGATAATCGGCGCCTGACGCTGCGTGAGATCGATCCGGCGGATATGTTGGACCTGATCGAGGCGGCGGGCAGTGCGATTAATGGCGCATCGGCAGCCGCCTGGCTTGGTTATGCGGAAATGATTTGTTCGGTGACGGCAATTGATGGCGTTCCGGTTCAGATGCCGCAGAGCAAGGACGAGATCCGTGATCTGGCGCGTCGGGTCGGGAAGGTCGGGATTGCCGCGCTGACGCCGTTGTTCGAGCGTGATGCGGATGAAGGCCTGCGGGACGTCGCAAAAAACTGAGTCGGCACTCCGGGTTTCAGGAGATGCTGTATCTGCTGGATCACGGGGTGCCGTGGGACGTATTGCGGGGGTGGTCGAGCGCGCGGCGTCTGGCCGCGTGTGTCATTACCGCAGAGCGGGAAGGGCACTGTTTTGACTGGGACATGATGGGTTATCGGGGAGAGATATGATGCGAGAGGACATCTGGCGGTCTCTTCTCTCGGCCGGGACTTTTTTTGTCTCTTCTTCCAGAGGGCTGGCGTGGACGCATCGGTCGTTTCCGGTTGCAGCCGTGCCTCGGTTGAAAAAACCGGTTGGGATTGTGCCATCTCCCATCAGGAAGCTTGTGGTGTCTGAGAGTACGGTACGGGGTGGCGGCTTTCAAAGAAAAGAGGGCATCCAGGAAATTGCACCTGTTCGAAAATCGGATGCAGTATTTCGTTCGGTGTTGTTTCCTGTGCGGAAAAAAGAGCGGGTGGTGCGGATCCTGCGACCAGATCTTCCGCTGTTGAAGCCTTTTTCCGAGGGTGCAGAAACAGCGGGAATACGTGTGGGTGTGCATAAATTTATTTCTTTTAAAAAACGATTTGGGCGACTGGATGTAAAATTGGGGCGGACTGTGGAAGCGCGGAAACGGGCTTCTGCTGATGTCGGACGAGTGACGATATCCCTCGGTCGGAGGGGAATCATCGAACGCATATCTCCTGTGGGTCGTAGCAGGCTTGGTACGGCGGGGATGTCTCCTGTTGTTCGCTGGACAGCAGTACGGGCGGATGAAAGTTCAATCTGTATTCCGCCAGTTTCGAGGCAGACTGTGCACGCGTCATCATCTAAAAGAGCCGGACGGGGACATGATGCGCTTCCAGCCTTTCCGGCGCTCCGGAATTATCACGACAGAAACACTGTGAGTGGTGATGCGGATCACGAGATGCGCTGCGATGATTTTTCGTTCGGTAATCGCAAGTCCCGTCTGGCGGCGCGACGTTCTGGCGGTGGCGTGGATGAAATCATGCAGCCTCAGTATCCGGGCCGAAGTATTGGATTTTTCTGACAGAGGAGATGTTCCCCGATGGGTATTGGTTTTTCCGATATCGAAAATGCCATTGGTGCCGTAGGACGGCTGGGATCATCATCTCCTGTCATACTGGGAAATCTGGTTCTGACGGGAATTGAAGTTCCCGATACGCTGCAGGTTGGCGGCCGGCAGATGCTGGTTGTGCATCGTCTTCCGGGGGGCGGGCGTGTTGTTGATGCGCTGGGTAACGATCCGGGGCGTCTGGAGCTGAAGGGGCGTTTTCTTGGTCCGGATGCGCAGATGCGGGCGCAGGCCGTTGAACGCATACGGATGGCAGGCCAGCAGGTCGCCTTTTCAGCGGCGGGTCTTTCTGTTCAGGTCTGGATCGCTCAGTTCTATTATGTCTATCAGGCAAAAGGTGCCGTCTGTTCCTATACGCTGGTTCTTGAGCGACCACAGGAAACAACGGCCGTACAGACTTCCCGTACCTTGTCCGGAATTCTGGGAGATGATGTCGGAAGCGCTCTCGACAGTTTTTCCAGCGTGGTTTCGGATGTTTCCGAAGGGGTTTTTACGGCTGTGGGACAGGTGTCTTCGGTTGTCGGACAGGTCATGCCGCTTGCGACGCTGGTGGGTGCTGGGGGGGTTGCTTCGAAGGTGACGGATGCTCTGGGGACGGTCAACGGCGTGGCGCAGAGTGGTATGAATCTCGCTACCGTGCCTTCTGCGCTGACCTCTGTTGCCGGAGGGCTGGAAAATGCGGGAAGTGGATTGCAATCCATTCTGACCGGAGCCGGGCAGAATGTTGAAGCCATTCAGCCGGTCAACAGTTTTTCACTGAACGTTTTGGGGCAGAACGCGGCGCTGCTGAGCGCTGCGGCCGATGCGGGCAGTCTGGTGAATCGTTCTGCGGCGAATGTTGCTGTGGCGCAGGGGCAATCGACGTCTCTGCCGTCCGTTATCGCGTGAGGACATGATGCAGGATATTATTGTCAGTGCTGCGGATATTTCCCTGTTTCATGTGGCCGCGCGGGAACTTGGGAATGCTTCTCAATGGTGGAGGATTGCGCAGGTCAACGGAATGAAGGATCCGGATCTGGGATGGATTTCTGAAACTGTTATGCTCAAGGTGCCGGCGGTCGAGAGCGATTTGATATCGGGCTTGCCTGACGGAGTGTCGGAATGAGTGTCAGAAAACTGGAAGTCCAGGTTTTTTTTGATGGGCAGGTTGATCCGGTTCTGGCGCTTCTGCAGTTCGAGATTGATGCGAACCGGTATGAAGCCTGTGATGTCGCATCACTTCGTTTTGCCGTCAGGGGGCAGGCGCAGCAGGTTTTGTGGTTTGAAACGGAGCAGCCCGCTCGGAAATGGGTAATCCTTCAGATGCGCGATGCGCAGGGTGTTTCGTCTTCGTGGATTACGCTGTTTGAGGGGCAGATCGACCATATTGAATATGCGGCCGAGCATGCCGTTCTGGAAATGGAATGCCGGGATGCGTTGGCGGCGTTGATGGATCTGCGGATTCAGGATGCGTGGCTCAACCATACCCAGCAGGAATTGCTCGAAATCATGGCGCAGGCCGCAGGTTTGGATGCGGTGATTGCGCTCCCCTCTGATCAGGCGCCGCTTATGGCGGGTCAGTTCTGGCAGATCGAGCATAAGCGCGGTGCTCTCATGGGGCAGCATCGTTTTCAGACGGCCGCGGATCTTGCGTTCACCATTGCCCGGGATTCCTTTTGCGATCTTTACGCAAGTGGAGCATCTCTTGTTTGCCAGCCACTGGGCTCCTCTTCCGATGCGGGTGTGCAGGTGACAGACGTGCGGAACGCTGTTCTTGAAACCAGTGTTGCGCGGGATCTACAGCTTCTGTCTGGTGTGGTTGTGCACATGGCGTCGTGGGATTCCCGTCAGAGAAGTATGACGCAGATTTATTATGATGGCGTTTCATTTTCTCAGGATGCCCCGTCGGAAAATGCCAGTATCCATACCTTTCGTGTGCCAGGTCGTCGGCTGGACGAGTTGCAAAGGCTGGCGCGTGGTAAGCATGCACGTATTGTTGCGCATGCGTTGTCTGTGCGGATCAGGATTCCGGGTGTGCCGGGTATTGCGCCAAGAAATTACATGACTGTCGTAACGGGAAATGGAGAAAAGACCCTGGGGATTGAGCAGGTGATCTCCCGGTTTTCCGTGGAGCAGGGATTTGTTCAGCAGGTTGTTCTGAGGGATCGCGGAGGTGGGACATGAGTGATGCCCGTTTTGATGCGGCGGCCCTTCAAGGCAGGACGGCGCATACGATGTTTGGAATCGTCTCAGCTGTCGACCCCGTTAATCATGCCGTAAAGGTCCGGATCCAGCCTGAAAACGTGGAAACTGGCTGGCTTCCGGATGCTGGTGGGGTGCATGCGGGAGATCTGCGGATTGCGTGTCCGTCTTCTCTCGGCACGCATGTTGTTCTTCAGCCTGTTGAGGGAGATGGAGAGCATCTTGTTGTGACGGGATGTGTGTTTGACACGGTGGTGATGGCGCCTGTGTCTCCTCTGACGGGAGACGTCGCGCAGCCTGGCGAACTTCTGGTCAAAGGAGGGTGTGGTTATCCGCCGCTTTCCTCGTCAGGTGCTTCCGGGGCGACGTCTTCGAAGGCTGGCTGGTTGCATGTCGGACCTGTTGGTGTGGCAGTTGGTGCGGGAAATGCACGGATTGTTCTGAAGGATGGGGAAATCAGTCTTTCTGTTGCTGGGACAAACATGACTCTGACATCTTCCGGGTTGACGGTTTCGGGGGGGGATGTGCGTACGGATCAGCACTCGCTGAATGAGCATGTTCATCTGCTGGGAAGTCAGAAGACGGAAGGACCGCTTGGATGATCGCTCTTTCACATATTTTCGGGAACGATCTGGTGCTGACCTCCGGTACGCTGCAGACGGTCTCTGGCACGGAGTTGACGAGACAGAGTCTGTTGAGGCGTTTGCTGACTGTTCCCGGGAATTATATCTGGCAGCTGGATTATGGGGTGGGGCTGCCACTCATGGTCGGTCAGATCATTACACCGGAAGCGATGGAATCTGTCATCCGGGCGCAGGTTCAGGCAGATGCCGGGGTGGATTCATCACAGGCTGTAACAGTGACTGTGACGGATGAGAGCGGTGGTGTCTGCAGATGTGATGTGTCCTATGTCGATGCGGCATCCAGTCAGCAGCAGAGCCTGTCTTTTTCCTACTGAAATGATGAGAGCGGCACAGTATTGAACCGCTCCAAGAGGATGCGATGTCTCTCTCCTTACGTTCTTTCTCCACGACTGTTTCGGCAGCAGTGACAACAGCGCAGTCCTCATGTTCTCAACTGTTGGACGTTTCCATCGGATCGCCTGTGCGGGCGCTTATGGAAGGTGTCGGCGGTGTAGGATTGTGGTTGCAGTATTTGGTATTGCAGTCGTTGTTGCGGACTCGTCTGGCGACATCGACGGGGTCGGACTGTGACAGTTTCGTCAATGATTTTGGTATGATCCGTCTGCCTGGAACGCCAGCGACGGGGCTTGTGACGTTTACGTCCTTTACGGCCAACGAGCAGTCGGCGGTTGTTCCGCCGGGAGTGATCGTGCGGACTGTGGGGGGAATATCCTTTGTTGTGACGCAGGATCAGTCCTTGTCGACATGGTCCGCATCTGCCGGTGGATATGTTCGTGAAGCCGGTGCGACGACGCTGTCTGTGCCTGTTTCATGTCAGGTGGCGGGAACAGTCGGAAATGTCTCGGTCGGTGCGATCTGCCTGATGGGCACGGCGGTTTCAGGGCTGGATACCGTGACTAATACGGCTCCTTTCCTGAATGGTTCCGAACAGGAGACGGATAGTCAGCTGAGGGCACGTTTTCCGCTCTGGCTGGCGGCGAAGGCGTCTGCCAGTCGGGCCGCAGTGGGGAATGCCATTGCTAACGTACAGACGGATCTGAGTTATGCGCTCCGGGATGGTTTGGATGCGGCGGGTGTTGTGCGTAGCGGATACTTTATTGCTGTGGTCAATGACGGAAGTGGGGTGCCTTCGGATCAGCTGTTGTCGAATGTCTATGGGGTCATTGATTCTGTTCGGGCCCTGGGGGTTGGGTTTGGTGTGCAAGCGCCACAGGTTCTGACGGTGGATGTTTCCATGGATGTTGTGGTGCCGTCTTCCGTTTCGGTTCTGGCGGCGGCAAGCGCCATTCAGTCTGTCGTTTCGAAAGATATTGCCGCGATGACCGTCGGGGCCGGATATCCGTATAGTCGTCTTTCCTACCTGGCCTATGCGGGCGGGGGGATCTCCGTGACGTCAGTTCTGAATGTCCGTCTTAATGGAGGGCAGGCCGATATTCCCGCCAATGGCAATCAGGCGCTCGTGGTTGGAAGCATTCAGATCAATGTCACCCAGGGCTGAGGATCCCGAAGCTGGATCTATCGGCAGGGATGAGGAATTTTCATGGCGGTATTTAATACATATCCGAAACTCGAATCTCTGACGGGAGAAGAGGTCCTTGTTCTGGCGGATGCCAGCGGAACACGGACAGTGACGGCGACTGTAGCGCAGGTAATTGAGGCTCCTGTCAGCGTTTCGGCCAGTGGTCAATTCTATGCTGACAAGGGAGCGCAGGTAAAACGTTTTGCGGACCGGCTTCTGGTTGGTGTTGCGGCGGAAAATCCTGCTCTAAGTGACCGGGCCAGTTCTTCGGAAAATGACTGGTTGTCGGAAGCCATGGCGGCGACGTCCATTGGTCCATGGGCATTGCAGGATGCCCAGTGCGCGTCGGTTGCGCAGTTCGGTAACAGTGCGTTTGTTGCGGGGTCGCGGACGTCTGATGCGGTGATCGGCTCTTCGGTTCTGGGGTTCCAGCCAAGCTCCATCGGAGTGGCATCCTGGGGAATTTCCGACGATAAGTCCAACCCTACTACCACGACCGCCTATGCCTATTATGGTGAAGCGTGGCGAATGGCAGGGGTGAATTACCAGCCGACTTTCGGAATGGAGCTTGAGGCAGTCAACTTCGGTGGCCTTGCGGTGGGTCAATCCACCCCTTATGCGCCCAATGTCGGTGGTGGCGTATATGGAATCCAACTTGGCGCAGGTGGGGGGCAGACGTCTGGGACGTCCGATGCTGCAGCAGGAATAGTATTTGTTGCCAATCCGAACTCTTGGCAGACGGGTATCGTTTTTGGCGCTCAGTCTCTGACGGGAACGGATGGGAAGGACTCGGGATATGCGTCTGCTGTGTCGCTGGCGCGAAATCATGCTGTCGAATGGCATACGCCTGAGAGTGTTTCTGGTGTGGCAGGTGCCAATGTGGGAGCATTTGTCCGTTCCACGGTGACGGAACGCACCAGTGGCACGCGACAGGAATTTACCAATGACGGAATCCTGTTTGGTAATATCGAGGGCGAAACACTCTTCTCGATTGCCGGCATGGCCAGCCCGACCAATGCTCTTCAGGTTCAGGCGGGAGCCGGGACGCAGGCAGCGGGTCTGTATGTGCAGGAAGGGACGGGAGGTTCCGGAAACCTAGGACTTTTCCCCGCAAACGGGGGCGAAATTCAGATCACGTCGCCGGTCACGGGAGCCGGAGGTACGATGCCGACTGTGGCAGATGGTGGTTTTCTTCATATTAACGTCAATGGTGCCGATTATCGTATTCCGCTGATGAGTCCTAGCCAGGCTGGGGGATGATCGGATGGGTATTCTCTATGACGAAGGTCGGGATATTCTCCGGGCATCGGATGGAAGCATCCTTTTCGATACGGGACCGGTTCCCGGTTCGATAGATGATTTCGCAGGCCGGCTCCGGCGGCTTTTGCCCAAGGGATGGTTTCCTGCGGACCCTCAGGGGCTGGATGAGGAAGCCGCACCAGTACTGGCGGCTCTTCTGCGCGGGTTTGGCACTGTCTTGGCTGGCATCTGGCAACTGATGCTGGAGTGTTCCCCCCAGATGCGTCTTGCGACGATGAGCGGCGCGTTTCTGGACATGGCTGCGGACGATTATTTCGGTGCAAGCGGTCTGGTCCGCCAAGCTTCCGAAACAGATACTGTCTATCGCAAACGCATCAGTGCCTCGTTGTTTGCCGAACGCAACACACGTCAGGCTGTGACGAATGCGATTGTTGCGGTGACCGGTGTGCAGCCGATTATCATTGAAACCCTGAATGCTTCTGACTGCCATGCCCTTGGCTGCGCGACGACACCTGCTCTGGGTGGGGGGTACGGTTATGGTGCGGGGGGCTTGCGTTACGGCAGTCTCCAGGGTGGTCAGTTCTTTGTAGAAACACAGTTGGGAAAGGCTGCAGATCTGGCGACAGTCTGCCGCGCTGTCGATCAGACGGCGGCCATGGGCGTTACCGGCTGGATCAAGGTGAAAAATTAATGGACCGGGCAATCGTTTATGCGGGATCCATCCCGCTCGACACGGATCTTCTGCAGGCCGGGCGTTATACCAAGGCCGCTTTCGGAAACCTGGCGTCTATGCTGTACGGTCCGAATGTCATGGCTGCGTCAGGACTGGGATATTCTGCATCCTCCAGCGATCTGAGCCTCACGGTTGAGGCGGGTTCGATTCTGGCACCGGGCGTCATCGACGCCACCAGTCTGGGCGGCAATGGCGGGGGGCTTGCGGCGGATACAACGGCTCTCACATGCCAGTATATCAGCACGGAGTCGCAGATCGTTACGATTCCGGGGAGTGGAAATACCTATACTGTTTATGCAGTCTGCTCCGAGCAGGATGTTGATCCAACCGTGTTGCCGTTTTTCAATGCCAGCAATCCGTCGCAGACGCAGGCAGGAATCCAGAATGACGGTGGCGCGCTGCCCGTGCGACGGGCAGGTGTGCTTTCTCTGGTGGCCGCGGCCAATCCGCCTTCCGCTCCTTCTGGCGGATGTGTTGTGGCGCTTTACACGATTGCGGTTCCACAGGGGGCGAGCAGCCTGTCAGGTGTGACTGTTCAGCCGGGACAGGTTTTCTGGCCGACCATCCCGGAATTGGCGACCCAGGCTCTCCTCAAGGCCTGCACAGAACCCATGACGCTGGTGACAGTCAATGGCTCGGTGCCTGTTCCGGCATGGGCATCCCGAGTAGAACTGCGTGTTATTGGCGGTGGCGGCGGTGGGGCTGCTTCTCAGTCGATGACGACCGCCGGTGCGTTTTCTGGTGCCGGTGGCGGCGGTGGGGGGGATGCCTGGGGTATCTATGCCGTCAGCCCTACACAGGGGAATGGTCTGGCGATTACTGTCGGAAGTGGCGGTGGGTCCGAGCAAACGGGCGGAACCTCCCTGGTGAGTTACAACGGGCAGACGCTACTACAGGCCGAAGGTGGACAGGGCGGAGCCTTTTATTCCACGATCGGATCTGCGGGCGGTGTGGGTGGCAATGCTTCTGGCGGCACGATCTGGAACCAGAGCGGAACCTCTGGTGGGGACGGGCAGTGTAACGCCTATACGTTCTCCGGATATGGTGGGGATGGCCCCTGGGGGGGGGCGGGACGTTGTGGCAACCAGGGGGGGGCGCCTTGCAACGCGGTACGGCGCAGGCGGCGGCGGCTCCTATTCGGCGACGGCTGAGGGTGTGTCTTCCAATGGTGGGGCTGGGTATCAGGGCTGTGTGCTTTATCGTTTCCTGCCCTGAGACGGCATTATCTGCCATATCTGGTGGGCATGGTCTTGCTGAACTGTTTGACGGATTCTGCTGAAACAGGAGAGGTGTGTTGCCCCTGGCATGGCGGATGAAAGTCACGATATTGGTAATCTGGTGATCGGTTGTTTTGTGACTGATAGCGTGCAGGACGTTGTCGGTCAGTTTCTGTGTGCCGTGCAGAACAGCGGAACTCATGAAGCAGGCTCGTTTTTTTTTGATGCTGAAGAGCGGCTTGCGTGATTGAGTGGGCTTAGTGATCAGCTCGAAGCCTTTTCCCTGCATGTGGATTTTTGAAGTGTTTCGCCCTGCTCTGGAGAAGGATTTGACCTATTCAGACGGCAGTAAAGGCGGGCGACTGCCGTTTTGATCAGGTGCCGATGTTCAGGAGCCTGACGATCCAGACGCTGAACAATCTGTCCAATGAAAGGACGGAGTATCTGGCCAGAGACCATTGAAAGATTATTTGACTGCTTTGACGCGCCCCTGCGAAGCGCGGGTTATCTGCTAGGCTCAGGACCCATTGATTTGATTGTGGAAATCTGATTCAGGCTCTGCGAGGAGACTGGCAATGAGCGACCTGTTTTGGCTGACGGATGAACAGATGGATCGTCTGCGGCCCTTTTTCCCAAAGAGCCACGGCAAACCTCGCGTTGATGACCGCCGAGTGCTGAGCGGGATCATTTTCGTGAACCGCAATGGGATGCGCTGGCGTGATGCGCCACGGGAATACGGCCCCCACAAGACGCTGTACAACCGTTGGAAGCGTTGGAGCGACATGGGCGTTTTTATGCGGATGATGGATGGCCTGTCTGCCGCGAAAGCCGAGCCTCAGACCATCATGATTGATGCGACGTATCTCAAGGCGCACCGTACGGCTTCAAGCCTGCGGTTAAAAAGGGGGACCCAGGGCGCCTGATCGGCCGCACCAAAGGTGGTATGAATACCAAGCTGCATGCGGTCACCGATCAGAACGGACGACCGCTGAGCTTCTTCATGACGGCAGGACAGGTCAGCGATTATACCGGTGCCGCTGCCCTGTTGGACAGTCTTCCTGCAGCACAATGGATGCTGGCGGACCGGGGTTATGACGCCGACTGGTTCAGGGACACCCTGGAAGAGAAAGGGATCAGGCCCTGCATTCCGGGGCGAAGATCCCGCGGAAAACCAGTCAAATACGACAAACGAAAATATAAACGTCGCAACCGCATCGAGATTATGTTCGGAAGGCTCAAGGACTGGCGGCGGGTCGCAACCCGCTATGACAGATGCCCGACCGCCTTCTTCTCAGCCATCTGCCTCGCTGCAACCATCATGTTCTGGCTATGAGTCCTGAGCCTAATCTCTGGACAGATCCTGGATGTCACACTGATAGCCGCGCCAAAGCAGCGTAACACGAACACCGGGAAAGCGAATCTTCGAGAGGGACGGATCTCGCAAGTCTGGCAAGACAATTCGGCAAAGCTGTCCCACAAGGAGCGCCATGCGCGCTGGACACTGAAGTTCACCAAAGCAAAACGGCAGGATGATGGGACGATCCCGTCAACGGATCTTGCCATTCCGTTCTCTGGCTACAAATCCCATATTTCCATCGACCGGAAGTTCTGGTTCATCCAAATTGTCGGTATCATTCAGGTCACCATAAAAATCGGGCTGGCCAATATCGTCTACAACATGCGCCGCGTCCTCTGCCTGGAGCGGATCAGCGCCACAGCGCAGCTATCAAGCGGATAACAGCCCCCGATCTGTTCAGAACGCAGAGCGAAAGTGACACAAAGAACCGTCAATCAAATCGCTAAAACTAAAGATCAGAAACAAGGAACATCAACTAACGGTTCTTCGAATCCTCCATGTGGTTCCAAGAAGCCCTTTTACGAAACCGTGGCGAAACGGGCGGCCTTATGGGGGGCATAGGTTTCTCTGGATAATAGAAAATCTGGAAACGGTCGTTTTACAAAATGGGTGCACTTTTCCTAACTGAGGCCGTCGCAGTACACACAGACACGTGCTCATCACAGCATGATGAAAGGCGTAAATTAGTGCGTTTGAGTGCTGTCTGTTGAGGGAAGCTTCAGTATTCCGGGCTGTGGCGAGTGCTGGGTGGCCGGTGGGGCTGTCGCCTCGGTGTCGGATCCTGTGGGGAAAATGGCGTCCGGTACGCTCGGCGCGGCAGCGGGTGTTGTCGCTTTTTCGGACGCGGTCGATCCCGCAGTAGTTTCTGTAGCAAGTGTCGGCGTCGTCGGAGCGGGTGCTGGTGCTGTCCCAGGTGCTCCAAGCGCCTGCTGCTGGATACCGCCATTGATGAGCGGAGTTCCGGCAGCATCCGTCATCCAGGAGAGGAGTTTCTTGCGGATCTGGAATTCCAGTTCCACGTTCATGTCCTGCATCATCTCGTTGGTAAGGGTATAGAGTTCTTTGCGTGAGGTCGGATTCCGATCTCCCGCATCCAGCTTGTGGGTGATGCGTGCATGCACGAAACCGGTATGCTGGTTACCGGCATCTGCGACGTTGAGTTGTACATCCATGGCGCCGGTTATCACGTTATCGCCTGCCCGGTTTAGATAGGCCTGCTTGATGATAAAGTCGGCCTTGCCGGAGGTACCGCTGGCTACCAGACGCTGTTTTGCCATGGCCTTCAGGGCCTGATCCGGTGCAACAGGGGCTTTTGCGGATAATGAATCCGGCGCAGCGAGAGCTTCATCCTGCACGTCAATCGACGCTACGTTTAGATGGATCTGGGACAGATAGCTGTAATCGAGCGGAGGAAAGGTCTGGTTCGCATCTCCATCGGAGCATGCCGCCATGCCAAGAGACAGCACCAAAGCACTCAGACCAGTCCAGTAATGTACGCGCATATCCTGTCTCCTGAAGGCGCTACAGACGCCCGAAAAGGGACTTGAGTCGACTTTTTAGCCCCTGTCTAGATGCTTGAGGTGGAACTGCGGAAGCCGGTTGTGCCACTGGGAGCGGCGAAGGAGCTGGCGCAGCCAGTGGAGGTGGGGAATTTTCCTCCGATGGTTTCGGGCGCAGGCCGGACGCCTGTCCGACGCCAAAATCCTCGGCCCTGAAGGGCCGCGCCTCTCGGATCAGCTCTGCATGTTCGGGATGGCGCGCATACCAGCTTAGGATCATCCCAGGGATCATCGCGCCGCCCGGATCATCACTGATAAGCAGCGGGGCATCGGGATAGTAGAAAGAGGGGCGAAGGGCTGGAAGAGTGTCGTTCCAGATCAGGTAGAAAACTGTATCGGCTTCTTGAAAACGGCTGACATTCAGGGAGCCCGTCTGGAACGTGATCTGTGCCAGCAGGGGGAGCGCCGTGAAGGGCGAAGAAACGATCAGCGGGCCATTTCCGCGCTGGGCAGCCAGCAGTGCCGTTATCCGGTTGGCGCCGATTTTGCGGCCGTTCGGACATGGCAGTGCCTCGCCGCTATCTGCATGGCCTGATGGCAGAAGAAGCGTATGCGGTGCGTATCCTTCAAGCCAGGAACCGGCAAGCTCGTTCACGGCAATTTCGGGCAGGGCGTCGCAGGAGGGGCCGGTCTTGTCGGGTAGGGGAGAGCCCAGCACTCCTGATGCCAGCGGCCAGAACACCGGATCCATGGTGGTCAGAAGGCGTTTCTGCAAGGAGGGATCAAGTGCCAGAACATGGCTGGCACGATAATTTTCGCCTTCAAGCCACCAGCAGGCTCGGCGGTTGGTGTTCGTTTCAGTAAACACCACAACGCTGAAATCATTCTCTAGAGGCGCCCGGCTGAGAGGCGCCCAGCCGGGATAAAGCTGCTCGACCGGAAAGCCATTGAGCTTTGCGTCATCAAGCAGGGGTAGAGTCATGCAGAGTGTGCTCCAAGTTCATCGCGCGTGAATCTGAAACCCACATTGCAGAATTCACAGTTCATCGTGATGGCGCCATTTTCGACCATGTGGTCGAGATCGTCATCGGGGAATGTCTCCAGAACGGACGCCAGCCTTGCCCGGTTGCATCGGCAACCATACGCCAGCGCGCGTGGCGTGCCTACGCGGACGTCCAGCGTGCCGAAAAGCCGCTGGATCAGGCGCTCATTGGACAGATCCGGGTCAAGGATTTCCTGCTCGGTCACCGTTCCGGCCAGCGTGCAGGCGGTTTCCCAGGCGTCCTCATCCTGTTCGGACGCCTCGATCCCGCCTTCTGCCGCGATCCGCTCCAGAACAAGCGCCCCGGCCTTCCATCCATCGGCCGATTTCGCACAGAACAGCCGGATCCAGCAGTCATGCTGCTCGCTGGTCTGGAAATAGTTCACGGCCATGTCCGCCAGCGTCGTGCCGGTCAGATCCACGATGCCCTGATGCCGGTCCATGTCCGGCCCCTGGTCAATGGTGAACGCCATGTAGCCGTCCCCCAGAAGGCTCTTGGCCGTCTCAGGGAGGGCATCCCGGTCCACATCCTCGCGCAGACGTGCGAAGAACCGCAGATCCCCGCTGTCTGTGGCATCCGTCACTAGCATTGAAACCGGACCGTCGCCCTTGATCTGGAGGGAAAAGGCTCCCTTGAACTTCAGGGCCGACACCATGGCCGCCACGAGGGCCAGCGCCTCTCCCCCAAGCTGCGAAACCGCATCGGGATTGTCATGCCGTGACAGGATGGCATCTGCCAGAGGCCCAAGCCGCACCAGGCGTCCCCGCACCGGGGAGCGCTCCAGATAGAAGGGCGTAACGCCGCCCGAGACGACCATGTTGGGAACGTCAGGTCGGTTCGTGTCGAGGAAGGGTGGTGTATCCATCAACTGTTTTCTTTCCCAAGAGCCCAGAGCAGCAGGCCCTTCTGCGTGTGCAGGCGGTTTTCCGCCTCATCGAAGACAACGGACGCCGGGCCTTCAAAGACCTCCGGCGTCACTTCCTCTCCGATATGGGCAGGCAGGCAGTGCAGGAACAGGGCATCGGGTGCAGCTTTTGCCATCAGCGCCGTATCGACCTGATAGGGCTGGAACACCTTGAGGCGCGTTTCACGGTCTTTGTCACTCATGCTGACCCAGGTATCCGTCAGCACTGCATCCGCGCCCGTGACGGCTTCCGCGGGGTCACGGAAGATCTCGATCGTCGCACCATGGGCCCTTGCCCACGCCACGGCGTCCGGATTGGGCGCGAACCCTTCCGGCGTTGCCAGACGGACATTGAAGCCCAGCAGGGCCGCGCCTTCCATCAGGGATGTCGCGACGTTGTTGCCGTCCCCGATCCAGGCCAGCGTTTTGCCGCGGATCGGCCCGCGATGTTCCTCGAATGTCAGGACATCCGCCAGAATCTGGATCGGATGGGAGACGGGCGTCAGGCCGTTGATGACCGGAACCGAGCTCCATTCCGCCAGTTCGCGCAGATTGGCGTCATTCCCGGTCCGCAGCACTATCACGTCCAGAAAGCGCGACAGGACGCGGGCCGTGTCGGCCACCGTCTCGCCCCGGCCAAGCTGCATGTCGCCCGGCGAAAGGACTGAAACGGACCCGCCAAGCTGCCCCATCCCGACCTCGAACGACACGCGGGTGCGCGTCGAAGGCTGGGCGAGGATCAGGCCGAGGGTACGGCCTTCCAGCGGGCGATCCGGATGCAGAGGCTGACGCCGCCCGTTCTGCATGGCCTTGACCTTCGCTGAAAGGTCGATGATCTGCCTGATGATTTCGGGGCTGAAATCGCGCAGATCCAGAAAGTGCCGGGGGGATGTTGTCGCGCTCACGATACTTTCTCCTGCGCGACAGAGGCTTTCAGGGACAGGGCGGCCTTCAGCAGCCGCTCGCAGGCCTCACGGCATTCGGCTTCTGTGACGATCAGCGGCGGAACAAGACGCAGCACATTGTCCCCCGCGCCTACTGTCAGGAGTCCCTGATCCAGAACGGCCTGCATGACGTCAGCGACCGGCGGCACACAGTGCAGGCCGCGCATCAGTCCAAGACCGCGGACATTGTCGAAAACGCCTTCCGAGCGGCTGACAACGTCTTCCAGCATCTTGCCGAACGCGTCTCCGACCATGCGAACATGCTCCAGAAAGTCGGGGCTCAGGATTTCTTCCAGAACGGTAACCCCGGCTGCGCAAGCCAGCGGATTGCCGCCAAAGGTCGTCCCGTGGGAGCCCGGTGTCAGGTGTCGCGCCAGCTCTTCCGTCGCAAGAACGCCGCCAAGCGGGAAGCCACCGCCAATGCCTTTGGCCACTGAAATCACGTCCGGACGGATGCCATACCATTCATGTGCAAATAGCTTGCCCGTCCGGCCAACGCCCGTCTGGACTTCATCAAAACCCAGATACAGCCCGTATTCGTCACAGACGGCGCGCAGCCCTTCCATGAACTCGCGCGTTGCGGGCTTGATGCCGCTCTCGCCCTGAACGGGCTCGACGATGATGCCCGCCGTGTGCGGCGTAATGGCCTCACGCAGCGTGTTGGTGTTGTTGAACGGCGCATGGTCGAACCCTTCCACCACAGGGCCAAAGCCCTTCTGATAGGCGGGATTGCCCGTCGCCGAGATCATGGCGAGCGTCCGGCCGTGGAAGGCCCCGTCAAAGCACAGGATGCTGGTCCGCTCCGGATGCCCGTTCTCGAACTGGGCGCGGCGGATCATCTTGACCATGCCTTCATTGGCCTCGGCGCCCGAATTGCAGAACAGCACGGAATCCGCGAACGTATTCTGCACCAGCAGTTCCGCCAGCGCCTCCGCCTGCGGAACCCGGTACAGGTTCGAGACATGCATGACCTTCGCGGCCTGTTCCGCAATGGTTTTAACCAGTTTCGGATGGGCATGTCCCAGCGAAGTCACGGCAATGCCGGCCCCGAAATCCAGATATCGTCGCCCGTTCGTCGCCGTCAGCCAGACGCCTTCGCCCTGCTCGAAAGCGAGGTCGGCACGTTTGTAATTCGGCATCAGCGCGGGGATCATGATGGATCTCTGAATATCTGGTTGAAAACGAAACGGTTTATGCGGAATCGCAAAACCCTGCTCCGGTTGCCCGGAGCAGGGCTTCAAATTCCGCCCGTGCATAGTGAAGGGCAGAACGGGGTTCCGTCAAACCCCGGCGTGCCGGAATGTGGCGGTCAACACGGCAGATCAGACCCGCTGATACAGCAGATCCCGCGCCAGCCAGCACCCGACCCGCACTGTCGTCACGCTGCCGCCCTGCCGCTCGAATGCCAGGGTCCAGTCTCCGGGAGCCGTCTGATCGAGTGCGCGCGGGCAGGGCAGAACCCACACATCCTTTGCCAGACGCTGGAGCATTTCCATCCGTCCATCGCCCAGGATTCCCGAAAAGCCGCCATAAACCACGCCACCGGCCAGTGTGATGGTGACTTCGGCCTCGTCCAGTTCCTCGCAGCGATAGACGCCAGCCAGTTCGGCAATATCCTCGCCGGGAGTTTTGTCGCAGCGCGTGAGGATGCTCGTCCGGTTTTCGCCCGGACGTTCCACCACTATTTCCGGACCCTCCGTGGTTTCCTGCGCCTTTACGATGACCGATCCCCCTTCAGCTCGCGTTGTCGAAATCCCTTCCAGAGCCTCCGGCACCATCAGATAGCGCAGCGTTGCTCCACCGGGTGCAGGTTCGATTCGGGCCGACAGTCCCGTCTCCCGCTCCAGATAGGTCCCATATAGCGCTGTTGGAGGCTGCGTGCTGCGGTCCGGCTCATAGGGAACGCCCAGAGCCGCTGCCAGAATCTGCGCCGCCGCAACCTGTGCTGCGCTCATGTGATTGAACATTACCACGACTGACAGACGCTCGGACGCGACGTGCAGTCGATGGGAGCGCCAGCCCCGCAACGCTCCGCCATGCATCGTCACATCCTGTCCGAACATCGTGCTGCGTTGCAGGCCAAATCCATAAGGCGCGGCCTGACCGTCGCTGAACGTCACCGGCGCGGTCAAACGCCGGTACAGACTGTCCGGCGCTTCACGTGTGGCATCAATGAACCGCTCCCAGGCGATCATGTCTTCCAGAGACGCCCCAAGCCCGGCATCTCCCGTCCAGATGACATTGTTGACCGCCGGGCGGAAACCGCTCTCCACGGTTCCTTCATAGCCGACTGTCCCATCCGGCATGGCACGCGTATCGGCGGCCAGAATGGCGCGTTCCATGCCCACCGGATTGAAAATGGATGTCTGGAGCAGTTCGGCAAAGTTGCGTTCTGTCCGGTCCTGAAGAATGTCGGAAATCAGCCGGAAATTCTGGTTTACATAGGAATAGGACGTGCCGGGCTGAAACTGGAGCGTCCGAGTTCCCTCAATGACACGCCGGGCCTCGCGGTCTCCGAAATCCCCTTCGATGGGCGCGCCATGCAGCATCGCTACGGCCCAGTAATCCCGCAGGCCCGACTGGTTATGCGCCAGATGCAGCATTCCCGGCGAAGGCTCGTCGAGCTGCGGCAGCCGCGCATCCACATCCGCGTCCAGCTCCGACGGATCGTCATACAGATCCAGCAGCGTGCCGCAGGTGAACTGTTTGGTGATGGAGCACATGCGAAACAGCGTGGAAGGCGTGAACGGAATGCGCCGCTCCACATTCGCATAGCCCCACCCATGCCGGACCAGAACCTCACCGTCCTTCAGAACGGCCACAGCCCCGCCTGGGCCGGGAAAGCAGGCAGGGAGGGCGGAGATGGCCGCTTCAACGCGGGTAAAAAGTGAATCACTCATGGATGGAATGATGGCTCCAGACCGTCTTGCCGTAAATGCCTTTCACCCGGCATAATTGTCCCATCATGGAGGACAATCCCGCCCCGCCCCCCGTTCCGGATGCCGCGTCCCTGCGTGAAGCCGCGCTGGCACATCTCGCCCGCTTTGCCACGACCGAACAGGGTCTGCGTCAGATGCTGGACCGTCGTCTGCGCCGCTGGGGCGTGCGTGCGTCGCATGCCGGTCTGCCGAACGAAGATATCGAATCCGCCATTGCTGGTCTCCGCCGCGCCATCGACGGAATCGTCACGTCCATGACTGATCTGGGCGCCGTGGACGATGCTGGGTTTGCCCGCAGCCGCGCCACGAGCCTGACCCGGACCGGTCGTTCCCGCCGTGCTGTGGAAGCGCATCTCGCCAACAAGGGGGTCGATCAGGAGACTGTACGCGACGCCCTTAACGACTCGCTGGGCGAACGCTCGGACAGCACCGCACGGGAAGCGGAACTCGCGGCCGCCCTCGTTCTGGCCCGCAAACGCCGCCTCGGCCCGTTCCAGAGGCCCGACCGTGAAGACGATGATCCCCTCAGGGGGCTTGGAGTTTTCGCCCGGAACGGCTTTTCACGCGATGTTGCGCAGAGCGTGCTCGACATGGACCCCGATGAGGCAGAAGACCGCATTATCGCCTTCCGGAGTCTGTGAGCATGACATTTCGCTTCCTGCCGCTCGGCCTTCTCGTGATGCTCGCAGCCTGTGGCAACCGCTACGAATACAGCCGCGCCAGCTTTAACGGCCCGTTGCAATGCGCGCCCTATGCCCGCGAACGCACCGGGCTGAAACTGAGAGGAAGCGCGGCTTCATGGTGGGGGCAGTCCAGCGGGCGCTATGCCCACACCCATACGCCCCGTCCCGGAGAAGTACTGGTTTTCCGCGCCACGTCCCGTGTTCCGAGCGGTCATGTTTCCATCGTGCGCCGACAGGTCTCGGATCGCACGATCCTCGTCGATCACGCCAACTGGGAACCTGGACGCATTGATCGTGCCGTTCCCGTCACGGACGTCTCGGCCCGCAATGATTGGACGCTGGTCCGCGTCTGGTGGGCACCGGTTCATGGTCTGGGAAGGCGTTCCTATCCGACTTACGGCTTCATTTCCCCACGGGACAGTGACGACTCTTCCTGAGAGGAACGCTTGCACAATCGTCCAAGCCTTGCCACATGAGGGGAAGCCTTGGCTTTTCGGAGTAACACACTATGGGTAGCATGAGCCCCGTTCACTGGCTGATCCTGGCGGTCGTCCTGCTTGTCGTGTTTGGCGGTGGCGGCAAGATCAGCGGCCTGATGGGAGACTTCGCGAAGGGCATCAAGTCCTTCAAGAAGAACATGGCCGACGATGAATCTATGACTGCGACGGACGCCACGCAGGCTCCGGGTCATATCTCTCCGCCGAACCAGAATCCCGGCTACAGCCAGACGACCAGCAGCGAAACGCACCGTAACCAGGCCTGATGCAGAACCTCAAGGTTGATGAAGGTTGGGGCAATGCTTGCCGCCAGATCGTGCAGGCTGGCCAGCGGATGGACCAGCGCGGTTGGGTTCCGGCCACGGCGGGGAACCTGTCCTGTCGCCTGCCGGACGGTCGCATCGCGATCACGCGCTCAGGTGGCCACAAGGGCTTTCTGACCGATAGCGACGTCATCGAGATCACGCCGGACGGCCTGCCGGTCGATCCCGCCAATCGCGCGAGTGCGGAAACGCTGCTGCACACGCAGCTTTACGCCCATGACCCCGCGATCGGCGCCGTGCTGCATGGCCATTCCGTCGCCGCGACCATTCTTTCGATGGATGAACCGTCCGACGCGATCACACTGGCAGGCTATGAAGTTCTCAAGGTCTTCGAAGGCCAGACGACCCACGACACGAGCCTCGAACTGCCCCTGTTTCACAACGATCAGGACATCGCCCTGCTGGCCACGGTTGTTGCGCCAAAGCTCGCGGATATGCGCCTCGGCTATCTGATTCGCGGCCACGGCGTCTATGTCTGGGGCAAGGACATGTTCACGGCCCTGGCCCGCCTCGAAGGGCTTGAGTTCCTGCTGGCCTGCGAACTCGCCCGTCTGCAGAAGAAGGCCTGACCATGAGCCGCCTGACCGTTTACCGTGATGATGCTCCCGACACGATCCTGCTGGACGTCACCACGCCCGGCGAGATTGCGGAGACCCTGCGTCCCCACAACATCCGCTTCGATCGCTGGTCGGCTCCCGTTACACCGGCGCCTGATGCCCCGCCGGAAGAGGTTCTGGAGGCCTACCGCCCCTATCTGGACACGCTGATGGGCGAGACGGGCGCAGGCAGCGCGGATGTGGTGCGGATCAACGCGTCCACGCCGAACCTCCCGGAACTCCGGAAAAAGTTTCTGTCCGAACATACCCACAGCGAAGACGAAGTCCGTTTCTTCGTGCACGGGCAGGGCGCGTTCGTCCTGCATATCCTCGGGCGCGTCTATTCCGTTTTATGCACCCAAGGGGACCTGATCTCCGTTCCTGCAGGCATCCCGCACTGGTTCGACGCCGGGCCGAACCCGGACGTGGTGGCCCTGCGCGTCTTCACCGACACGACCGGCTGGATCGCGCAATATACCGGCGATGACATCGCCAACCGCTTCCCCGCTGAAGTTCCCTGAAAGTCCCCTATGATCCGTCTCGTCCTGCTTGATATCGAGGGCACAACCCTGCCGATCTCTTTCGTGCGGGACGTCATGTTCCCCTATGCGGCGAAAGCCCTTCCGGCCCTAATTCAGGACCACACGAACCCGACGGTCGTGGCGGCGCGGGCGGATATCGTCATGGAGCATCCGGGACAGGACCCGCTGAAAGTCTGTCAGGACTGGATGAAGGCGGACGTGAAGGCAGCCCCTCTCAAGACGCTTCAGGGCCTGACCTGGCGTCAGGGGTTCGAGGACGGCACCCTTCGGGCCGACCTGTATCCGGATGTGCCACCCGCTCTTAAAGCATGGTCGAAAGGCGGCCTGCGTCTGGCGGTCTACTCGTCCGGTTCTATCCCGTCGCAGAAGCTGCTGTATGGACATACGGCGCAGGGGGATCTGACGTCTCTGTTCGAGGATTTCTTTGATCTTTCGACGGGCGGCAAAAAAGACGCTGTCTCCTATGAAAAGATCACAGCTGCCGTCGGCTTGCGCGCGGACGAAATCCTGTTCCTATCCGACATCGGAGCCGAACTGGATGCGGCCCAGCAAGCAGGCATGACCGTCTGTCAGCTTGTCCGTGAGTGGGACGGCACCGTCCCCCATCCGGGCGTGGCGCAGGCTCCAGACTTGAATGCCGTCTCCGCACAGTTTGGCCTGCCTGTCGCATGAGCTTGTATACGGACTGGCGCAATCTTCCCCCTGCTGCCCGCAATACGGTCGCAGCGCTCGGCAACTTCGATGGCGTGCATCGCGGTCATGTTCACCTGCTCGACACATTGCGGATGGCCCGCCCAGATCATCCGCTGTCAGTCGTCACGTTCGACCCCCATCCCCGCATGTTGTTCCGCCCGCAGGACCCGTCGTTTCGTCTGATGCTGCCGGACGTCCGTGCCGCCGCCCTCGCGGAGCAGGGTGTAGATCATGTCTTTCAGGTCCCATTCGATGCGGAGTTTTCGCGTCTGAGCGCCGACCGGTTCGTGAACGATGTTTTGGTTAACAGCCTTGGCGTGGCGCATGTTGCATGCGGAGCAGATTTCGCGTTCGGCCATCGTCGCACCGGCAATATCGAGTGCCTTGAAACCCTTCTGGCACCTCATGGAATCGGACTGACCATCGTGCCCCAGCTTTCCGATGAAGGCGGCCCGATTTCCTCTAGTCGCATCCGTCGCCTGTTGCAGGAAGGTTATCCAGAGCGCGCCGCTGAGGAACTGGGCCGTCTCTGGAGCATCGCCGGTCCTGTCATGCACGGAGACCAGCGCGGGCGTCTTCTTGGCTTTCCAACGGCCAATATTCCCCTGACTCGACATCTCGAACCCGCGCGCGGCGTCTATGCCGTCCGCGTTACACTGCCCGATGGCCGTATCGTTCCCGGTGTCGCTAATATCGGCCGTCGTCCCACGATCAATGACGGTCGGGAAAGCCGTCTTGAAGTCCATCTCTTCGACTTCAATGAAGATCTGTACGACCAGACCCTCAGTGTTGCCCTGATCGCGCTGCTGCGTGAGGAAAAGAAATTCTCCAGTCTGGAGGAACTCAAGGCCCAGATTGCAGCGGATGCCGCGCAGGCCCGCTCTATCCTGGGCATATGACGACCTCGATTTTTCCTTTTTTCAGCGTCGTTGAATCCCCTTCTCCAGTCCAGGAAAGGGGATTTTTATTACGCATTGTTCTGTGTCATTTATGTCACGTTTGGCATAGAGAATGAGAATCTTTCGCAATGTTGCTGAATCTGTATTGAGAATTGTTCGCATTAACTCTTTAAGGGCAGCATCCGTTTTCGTTTGCAGGATCATGATCCGATGTCGTCCAGAACACCTCGTCACCCTTTGGGTCCCCTGTCCCTTGCTGCTGGTCTGACGCTCGTCTGCTCCGCCGCCCACGCACAGGACGATAGCCGGCATCATCACAAGGCCCGTCGCCACCCTGTTTCCAAAAATAACGTAGCGAACCTCCAGTCATCCAAGGTCCCTCAGCCTAAAGCTCCCACATCGGGGACTGCTCCGAAAACGGCGGACAACAGCATCGTCGCAACGCCTGAGGAAGCCGAACACCTGCAGGTCGTCGGCTCACCGATGAACACGTTGCAGACCCCCATCGGCATCGGCCGGATGCCTGAAGACGTCCTGCACACGCCGCAGACGATCAACGTTGTGCCCAAGCTCCTGATGGAACAGCAGAACGTCAAATCTCTCGACGAGGCCCTCCGCAACGTGCCGGGCATTACAGCATCGGTCGGGGAGGGCGAGGGTGGTATGGCAGGCGACCAGTTCTTGATCCGTGGCTTTCAGGCCCAGAACGACATCTACGAGAACGGCCTGCGCGATTTCGGCGTCTATACCCGTGACAGCTTTGATTACGATCATGTCACGGTCATCAAAGGGCCGTCCTCGGAAGTCTTCGGCAATGGGACGACGGGTGGCGCCATCAACATCAGCACCAAGGTCGCGCATCTCGGGGACAGCTATGGCGGCAGCTTCTCGGGCGGGTCTGCGGATTATTATCGCGGCACGCTCGATTTCAACAAACAGATCGGGGATTCCACGGCCATCCGCATCACCGGCATGGGCAACGAGAACAATACCGTCGGCCGGGATAATGTTTTCTCCCATCGTTGGGGGATTGCCCCGTCCATCGCTTTCGGTCTGGGCAAACGTACGACCTTCACGCTGGAATATTTCCACCAGACGGATAACCGTGTGCCGGATTATGGTGTGCCGGTCGTCACCAAGCCGGGGACAAGCATTGCGAAGCCACTTACGGAGTATGGTCTGAACCGCAATAACTGGTACGGCACAACGTATGATCAGGATGCATCGAATGTGGACATGCTGACGGCACGCCTGAAATTCGACCTGAACAAGAACATCACGTTCTACAACGATGCTCGCGGTGGCATGTACAGTCGGTACTTCTCCGCGTCACAGCCAGGCTGTGATACGACCTGCGCCGCTAATTATTTCACTGATCCTGAAGCGGCGACCATCAATCGTCGTGGTCATCTTGGCGGTCCGGAGCCCTATCAGCAGAACGACTGGTCCGTGCAGGACGTGTTCTCGGGCATTGCGAAATTCTCGACTGGCAGCATTCGTCACCAGATGATCGCCGGTGTCGATATCTCGCACGTTTATGATCGTCGCACGAACTATGCGTATAATTTTAATGGCCAGAACGGCACGAAAGCAGACACGACGAGCCTGCTGCACCCATCCGCCACCCAGCCCGGTCTTCTGCTCGGGACGCTTGGCCAGTATAGTGGTAATCTCGTAAACATATCCGGTGTTGGTCATGCCATGTACAAGACGGGCGATGCCACCGATGTTGGTGCGTTCTTCTCTGAACAGATGTGGCTGGTACCCTGGTTCTCGATCCGTGGCGGCTTTCGCTGGGATCACTGGGACAGTCATTATTCCGCTAATGGGGGCACGGCCGGTGCCGGCGTGTCTTACGGACAGACGCAGGACACGTTCAATCCGACCGTCAGCCTGATGTATACGCCGACCAGCAATGCCATGGTCTATTTCAACTGGGCGCAGTCCACCACGCCGCTCGGCCTGTATGTGACGAACAGCTCCGAACCCCTGAAATCATCCACGCAGGGTTTCAGCCCCGAGCGCAGCAGTCTTTACGAACTGGGTGCGAAGTATAGCGCTTTTCATGGCCGCATGGGGTTTGCGGCCTCCGTATTCCGGCTGGAGAAGGGTAACGCCCTCATGACCGATCCTACAACGGGGAATGTGTCATCTTCCAGCGACCGCCAGCGCAATCAGGGCGTCGAACTCAGCGTCTCGGGCGAGATCCTCAAGAACTGGACCATGATCGGCACTTACGCTTATTACGACGCCACCACTGTCTGGTCTCAGACCGCTGCCAATATCGGCAAGCGTATTCAGTACGCTCCGAAGAATTCGGCTACGATCTGGTCCACCTACACGATCGCGCCCAACCGCCCCTGGAACGTCACGTTCGGCGGCGGCCTGACATGGCGCGATGGAGTTTACCTGAATGCCGCGAATACGGGCTGGGTGCCTGCGACCGTGGAATGGGATGCCGTGGTGTCGCATAATTTCGGCAAGCACTGGCGCGTGGCCATGAACGGCTACAACCTCGACAACCGCCTGAACTACAGCAACCTGTTCAGCGACCGCGCTACCCCGGCGGTCGGGCGTTCTTTCCTCTTCAATCTTTCGGCGAATTACTAAGTCGAAACGCCCCCGCCTGAAGGAGAAATTCCCATCCCCTTCAGGCGTTCGCGGACCCGCTCCAGCAGGGCCGCATCACCTTGCGGCCCCAGCACCGTGAGCTTCTGGTCCATCGCCAGCAGGATGTCGGATGTCGCATCCACAACTGCCTGACGCCACCAGTCCAGTGCCTCTTCGGTTTTTCCGGCGTCTACTAGAGCTGTCGCATAATTGTGCTGCCCTCGGTAATCGCCGCCTTCGGCCGATTTCCGGTACCAGTCCAGCGCCGCTGCCCGGTCCTGTGGTACGACCCAGCCTTCTTCCAGAAACCGCGCATAGAGATTCATGGATTTCGCATGACCGTGACCAGCTGCCGTGCGGAACAGATCCAGCGCGCGCGGCAGATCCGCGTTCATGCCGATCCCCCGCATGGTCATGATGCCCAGATTGTAACGACCCCATTCGTCGCCCGCGGTGGCGGCGGCCTCATAACAACGCGCGGCCTGCTGAAGGTCCTTCCTGCAGCCCCAGCCGAACTGGAAACACCGACCACGCATGTTGTGTCCCGGGCCGAACCCGGCATCTGCCGCGATCGTGAACCAGTCCAGAGCGGCTACCGGATCACGCGGGATATACACGCTGTCCAGCAGAACCTGTCCCCATTGCACGATCTGAAGGTGCTGCCCTTTGAGTGCGCCCTGTCGGATTTCCTCGATTTGCGGCGGCAGGACAGGGGGCGCAGGTCGACGCGTGGACGCTCTGCGGCTTAGGAATTTCTGAACGATCCGTTTCATCAGAGTGCGGGTACGATCTGTTGGACCTCGAACCCGTACTTGCGGAGCAGGCTGGGCAGCCCTTTCTGTCCCGCCATGTGCAGGGATCCTACGGCCGCGAACAGCGATGTGCCGCTCTCATGGATATTCTCGATTTTTTGCGCCATTCCGACATTCCTATCATCCAGGAGCCGCGTCATGAAGCGCCGTTCTTGCGCGGTATTCAGGCAGTCGCACCAATCCGGATAATGATCCAGCCGTTTTACGTCGCTCGATGCCCACATCTCCGCCAGACGTTGGTTCTCGGCCTGCGTCTTGCCGGAAGACACGCCCTTGATGATGTCATCAACAAACGCATCTTCATCCGCTTGATCTGGTCCAATCAGCAGGTCCCGCTGCATTTGCACTGTCTCCAGCCCGATCAGGGGCTTTTTCAGACTGCCTGCCATGCCTTGCAGAACGCTATCCACGGCATAATCCGGATAATATCCGTCCTGCCGTGAGGCTAGGGATTCTATGCCTGCCGCTTCCACGCCAACCGCCACATGTGCGAATGCTGCGCTGGGCACACATTGCTGATCCATAAGTGCATCTACTTTCGCCTTGCGCCCCGACTGGACGAGATGCGCCCATCGGGCGGGGTCTTCCGGCTGGCGTAGCGTGGTGACCATGTCCGGGGTGTTCAGATCAAGCTCAAGGGCGACCTCGCTGCTGTGCAGGATCGCGGCGCGTGTTAGTGGACCGGGTAGCAGCCAGTCTTGTTTCGCCACATGCAACGTCCCATACAGCCAAGAAGAGTGACCGTCTTTCGTCACTTTCCACAGGAAGCCCCTGTCCGGTGCCGTCTGGAACATCTGTGCCATCCGGGCCTTATCCGGCACGCTTGCCGGAGCCGGACAACGGGGAGACTGCGCGTGTGCGGCCATGTCGAACCCCGCACAGACGCCCAGAACGGCTCCTGCAACAGACTGGAAGAGACGAAGTGCGTTCACGGTTCTGCCTTCTGAAAAAGCGCCATATCCCGCATCATCCGCTAGCCTCGCTGTCCCGGCAACCGCTTTGAGGCGGCCCTGCATTGCTGCCGCCCTCAACCCTGGACTTGACCGGATTGGCTCCCGATCTCCATATGGTCCCCCTTAGTGTGAATGACCGAAACTGGCCCGTCCCCCATGTCCGATAAGACTCCCGATCCTTCCGTCGCCGCATTCAAGGAACAGCAGGACCGCTACCGCGACACTGTGTTCCTCCCCCGCACCGGCTTTCCGATGCGCGGCGGCCTGCCCAAGCGCGAGCCCGAGACGCTCGCCCGCTGGGCTGCGATGGGTCTGGACGACAGGATCCGTGAAGCCGGGAAGGGACGCCCCGTCTTCACGCTTCACGACGGCCCTCCCTACGCTAACGGTCACATTCATATCGGACACGCCCTGAACAAGGTGATGAAGGACGTGGTCAACCGCGCCCATCGCATGTCGGGCTACGAAGTTCGTTATCTTCCGGGCTGGGACTGCCACGGCCTGCCGATCGAATGGCGGATCGAGGAGCAGTATCGTAAGGCCGGAAAGGACAAGGATCAGGTGCCCCTGCTCCAGTTCCGCGCCGAATGTCGCCAGTATGCCGCCGAATGGGTGCAAAAGCAGGCCGAGGACTTCAAGCGCATTGGCGTTCAGGCCGAATGGGCCAACCGTTATGTGACGATGGATTTCAGCTCCGAAGCCAAGATCGTCGATGAAATCGGCAAGTTCCTGCTCAACGGCAGCCTCTATCGCGGCCTGCGCCCTGTCATGTGGAGCCCGGTCGAGAAGACCGCCCTGGCCGAAGCCGAAATCGAATATCACGACATCGACTCCACCACGATTTTCGTGGCTTTCCCGGTCATCAAGGACCCGACACCCGCCCATGCCCTGAGCGGCGTCTCCGCAGTCATCTGGACGACCACGCCCTGGACCATCCCGGCCAACCGCGCGCTCGCCTATGGCCCGGATATCACCTATGTCGTCCTGCGGATCGACGAGACAAACGAAAACAGTATCGTTCCGCAGGGCGCAAAGCTGCTGGTGGCCGAAGACCGTGTGGAAGCGTTCTGCACGGAAGCGGGCATCACCGCCCATCACACGCTCTACACCCTTCCGGGCACCGCCCTCGAAGGCGCGGTCTGCGCCCATCCGCTGCGTGGCCGTGGTTATGAATATGACGTGCCGATGCTGCCGGGTGAGTTCGTCACGACCGATGCCGGTACGGGCCTCGTCCACATGGCGCCGTCCCACGGTCAGGACGATTTTGCACTCTGCCGCCAGTACGGTATCGAAGTCCCCGAACTGGTGGAAGACGACGGTCGTTATGCGCCGTGGGTTCCGCATCTGGCCGGCATTCACGTCTTCAAGGCGGCCGATCCGGTCTGCGACCTGCTGACCGAAGTCCGTCAGTCCGCCGAACATGACGACGCACCCGCCACCGGCCTTATGGCCCGCGGCTCGGTCCGCCATTCCTATCCGCATTCCTGGCGCTCCAGAGCTCCGATCATTTTCCGCGCCACGCCGCAGTGGTTCATCGCGATGGATGGTGAGACGAAACTGCGCGAAAAATCCCTGAGCGCGCTGGATAACGTCACCTTCGTCCCTGAATCTGCCCGCCGCCGTCTCACGTCGATGATCGAACAGCGCCCCGACTGGTGCATCTCTCGCCAGCGCGCCTGGGGCGTGCCGATCGCGGTCTTTGTTGAGAAGCGCACTGGCGAAGTCCTGCGCGATGCTGCCGTCATGCAGCGCATCGTCGACGCCTTCCGTGAGAAGGGGGCCGATGTCTGGTATGAAGCCGACCCGACCGTCTTCCTTGGCACCGATCGCAATCCCGCTGATTACGAACAGGTTTTCGACATCGTAGATGTCTGGTTTGAAAGTGGTTCGTCCCATCGCTTCGATCTGGGGCAGGAGGGGCTGAACTTCCCCGCCGATGTCTATCTTGAAGGCTCGGATCAGCATCGCGGCTGGTTCCAGTCCTCCCTGCTGGAAAGCGTCGGCACGATGGGCGTTGCGCCCTACAAGGCACTCGTGACCAACGGCTTCGTCATGGACGAACAGGGCCGCAAGATGTCCAAGTCGCTGGGCAATGTCGTGGCCCCGTCTGACGTGACTGACAGTCTCGGCGCGGACATCCTGCGTCTGTGGGTCTTGAATTCTGACACGAACGAAGACCTTCGCATCGGGCAGGAAATCCTCAAGCAGCAGGGCGAGCTCTATCGCCGCTTGCGGAACACGCTGCGCTGGCTCCTCGGCGCGCTGGACGGCTTCACGGCTGAAGAGGCCGTGCCTTACGCGGATCTGCCGCCGCTGGAGCAGTATATCCTGCATCGCCTGTCCGAACTGCGCGGCCTGATTTCCAACGCAATCGAAACGCATCAGTGGGTCGGTGTCTATCCGGCGCTGCACGGGTTTTGCACCACCGATCTCTCGGCGTTCTATTTTGACATCCGCAAAGACGCGATTTACTGCGACGCCAAATCCGATCCGACGCGCCGCGCGGCTCGCACGGTTCTGGATGTTTTGCACCGCGCGCTCTGCACCTGGCTCGCGCCGGTTCTCGTCTTTACAGCAGAAGAAGCTTGGCAGGCCCGCTTCGGCGAAAACGACAGCGTGCATCTTGCGCAGTTCTTCGAGCCGGACGGCGCATGGAACGACCCCGAACTCGGCAACCGCTGGGAAGACATCCGTGCCTATCGTCGCCTTGTCACGACCGAGTTGGAAACGGCTCGCCGTGACGGTACGATCGGCTCCTCGCTCGAAGCCAGTGTCACGCTGCCTTTGTCGCAGGAAGAGGCTGGGATTTTTGGTGGACTGGACTGGGCCGAACTTCTCATCACGTCTCATGCTGAAACCGAGCTTCTGCCGGGCGACACGGCCCATGGCGGCCCGCAGGTCGAGCGTGCGCCGGGCCATAAATGCGCCCGCTGCTGGAAGGTCCTGCCCGAAGTCGGTGACGATTCAGAACATCCAGCCCTGTGCCGCCGCTGCATCAGCGTGGTGAGTGCCTGATGTCCCTGTGGCATGAAGGCATGAGCCGCACGAGACGCATGGCTCTGGGTTTCGTTCTGTTGCTTCTGGTCCTCGTTCTGGATCAGGCCAGTAAGGACTGGATCCTGTATGCCTATCACCTGCCGGATCGCGGCTCGGTCGAGATCCTGCCGTTCCTGAACTTCACGATGGTCTGGAACCATGCCGTGACCTTCGGCATGTTCGGCGGTCTGGGCAGGCGGGGCCCCTGGATCTTCTGCGCTGTCTCGCTGATCGCGGTGGGGCTTCTGGTCTGGACCCTGACGCGGACGAGGCGCACTTTGGTTGCGGCGTCCTGTGGGGCGATTGCCGGTGGGGCCATCGGCAATGTCATCGACCGCCTGCGCTATGGCGCGGTCGTGGATTTCCTGCATGCCCATGCATTCGGTTGGTCATGGTATGTCTTCAATATCGCGGATTCAGGGATCGTCTGCGGCGTCATCGTCTGGCTAATCGATTCCCTGCTCGCGGAACGTCAGGCAGCAGCCAAGTGATGCGATTGCGGAACTTGTTCCAATGGCTTGCCCCCGCGTCGCGCGGACTGTAGGAGTGTTGCATCATGATCGCGTCCCAGGGGCCCTCCATGCGCCGTAACCGTCTTTCCGTTGCCCGTCTCAGTGTCCAGATGGGTGCCATGGCTTCCGTCGGCCTGCTGCTTTCGGGCTGCTCGGGCGCCGATGTTTCACGCGCGATCGGTCTCGAACGGGCTATGCCCGATGAGTATACCGTTACTACGCGCGCGCCGCTGTCGATGCCGCCCTCCGAGCAGATGCAGCTCCCTGGTGCCGCAGATGCCCATCGTCCGGACGAAAGCCCGCGGATGCAGGCGCTCGAAACCCTGTCGCCGGACACGGCACTGCATCCGGATTCCGGTAAGGGCAGCACCGGCCAGACCGCACTGGTAGGACAGGTGGACAAGTCCGCCAGCGCACCGAACAACGCCGAACTTGGCACGGCAGATGCCGGTTTCGTGGATAACCTGATGTTCTGGAAGGGCGGTAATGCCGGTTCCGTTGTTGATGGTGACGCCGAAAACCGCCGTATCCGCGAGAATTCTGCTCTAGGACGTAATCCCGCAACGGGTGCGACCCCGACCGTCAAAAAGAAGAAGGCCTTCCTCGGCGTTCTCTGAATTACTCTCCGTCCCGACTGTCCTCTGATTGGGTGGACGGGACGGCCCTGTTTGCCGTTCGGCCTCTGTCCGGACGATGAGGAGGCATCGTGTCCGAGGCCCCGTCTTTTTCCCGTCCCACAATCCGTCGTCTTTCCGGCCATGTCATTGACCTGATTGCAGCCGGCGAGGTCATTGAACGCCCCGCCGCTGCCCTCAAGGAACTGGTCGAAAACGCCATTGATTCCGGCGCAACCCGCATCGTGGTCGCGCTGCGTGCAGGGGGGACGGACCGGATCGACGTTACGGATAATGGTTGCGGCATGAGCCCGCTTGAGCTGGAACTGGCTGTCGAGCGGCACTGCACTTCCAAACTTCAGGACGACCATCTCGTCCAGATCCGGACGCTCGGGTTCCGGGGCGAGGCTCTGCCCTCCATCGGCGCCAGCGCGCGGCTTTCCATCACGTCCCGCACGCCCGATGCCGACACCGCCTGGTGCATCCGCGTTGATGGTGGCGTCATCACCCCGCCACAGCCCGCCTCCGGCCCGGTCGGCACGCGCATCGTTGTGACGGATCTGTTCTTCGCCACCCCGGCGCGACGCAAGTTCCTTAAGAGCGCGCGCGTCGAGAGCGGGCATGCCGAGTCCGTCATGCGGCGGCTGGCCCTGTCCGCTCCCCATTGCGCCATGCGTGTCCTGCTGGACGACAAGGTCCTGTTCGACCTGCCCGAACAGAGCCCGATCAGTCGTGCGGCGTCCATCCTCGAGACCACGCCCGATACACTGATCCCACTCGACGAACAGCGCGGTGCGGTTCGCCTGTCGGGTTTTGCCTGTGGTCCGGCCCGGACCCGTGCCACCGGATCGGGGCAGTTCATTCTGGTCAACAACCGCCCGGTGACGGACCCCATGCTCCGCACTGCCATCCGTGTGGCGTATCGGCCCGTGATCGAACGTGGACGGTTCCCGGTGATGGCACTGCATCTGACAGTGCCACTGGAACGGCTAGACGTGAATGTCCATCCTGCCAAGACGGAACTGCGTTTCGCCGACGAAGCCGAAATCAGGTCTCTCGTGATTGGCGGTCTGGGCCGGGCGCTGGGTCATGGTTCGAATGGCGGTGGCGGCATTCATGCGAGTTTCGGTTCGCGCCCATCCATCGTTTATCCGTCCCGTCTGGCGGAGCCACAGGGGGCACTGGTCTCTGTTCCGCTACAGGGCAGCCTACCGACCGGTTATGACCCGCGGCCCTCGTCTTTGCCGGACGTCACTTCATCTCTGGCTCGACAGGGTTTTGCGGAAACGGACCCGGCTTTCGCCCCTGCTGCCCGTGCTCCGCAGCAACCTGAAGCGCTTGATCCTGCATTTCCGCTGGGTGCCGCCATTGCGCAGGTCTTTGACACATACATCTTGGCCCTTGCACCCGACGGGGACCTCGTTCTCGTGGACCAGCACGCTGCCCATGAGCGCCTGACACATGAACGTCTGCGCGAACAGTACGCCAATGGTGGCACTCTGCGGTCGCAGGCCCTGCTCCTGCCGGAAGTGGTGGACCTGCCGCGTCGCGAGGCGGAAGCACTTATGGCCCGGTCCGAAGATCTGTCAAAACTGGGGATCGATCTTGAATCTTTCGGCCCCGGTAGTGTTCTTTTGCGCTCGGTGCCGGCCCTTTTGGGTGCTCAGGATATTCAGGAGCTTCTAAAGGATGTTGCCGACGAACTGGCCAGCGATCCGGATCTGGACGCTGCCAGTACGGGCAGTTTCTCGCATCATCTGGATGCCATTCTCGCGCGCATGGCATGTCATGGCAGCATCCGCGCAGGTCGTCGGCTTAAGCCTGAAGAAATGGATGCGCTGTTGCGGGAGATGGAACGCACACCACGTGCAAATACATGCTCGCATGGACGTCCGACATGGCTCAGACTGACTAGACGTGAACTTGAACGTCTTTTTGGGCGCGTTAAATAGCACGTAGCCTTGAAGAGTCATTTCTTGCATCACCATGTTAGGACCGGCGGAGATCCGTTTGGCGGCAGGAAAGACAACAGAATGTCAGCGTCACTCCAAGACAGTTTCGAGGTCAGTAATGACTCTCTTCTCCACTCTTTCCGCGCCATTGTCGGTTCACGCCATGTCCTGACTTCGCCAGAAGCGACTTATCGCTTTCGCAAGGGATTTCGTTTCGGCATGGGAGACGTGGTGGCGGTGCTTCAACCGGGCAGCCTTGTCGAATTGTGGCGTGCCGCGAAGCTCTGCGCCGAGTCCGGGCGGATTATCATCATGCAGGCCGCCAATACGGGCCTGACGGGCGGCTCTACTCCTGATGGTAACGACTATGACCGTGGCGTGGTCATCATCAGCACCAACCGTCTGGACGGCATCCACCTGATCGGCGAGGGTCGGCAGGTCGTGTGTCTACCGGGCTCCACCTTGCACGATCTGGAAGACAGGCTTGCCGCCATCGGCCGTGAGCCGCATTCCGTGATCGGCTCGTCCTGTATTGGTGCATCGGTTCTGGGGGGTGTCAGCAACAATTCCGGCGGCGCGCTGATCCAGCGTGGTCCGGCCTTCACCGAAATGGCGCTGTTCGGCCAGATGGGTGCGGACGGCAAACTGCATCTCGTCAATCATCTCGGCATCCGTCTGGACGGCAATCCGGAGCAGATCCTCGCCGCCGTGCAGACGGGACAGTTGCCCGAACCAGCCATCGACTGGAACGCCGGACGCGGTCACGACGAAAATTACGCCACCCATATCCGTGATGTGGATGCCGATACGCCCGCCCGGTTCAATGCCGATCCCAGCCGCTGGTATGAAGCTGCGGGATGCGCGGGCAAGCTGGTCGTGTTTGCGGTCCGCCTGGACACATTCGAGGCGAACAAAAATCCGGCCGTCTTCTATATCGGAACGAACAGCACGTCTGATCTCGAAGACCTCCGCCGTCACGCCCTGACCCATTTTGACGAACTGCCGATCGCCGGTGAGTATCTGCACCGCGATGCGTTCGATATTGCCGAGAAATACGGCAAGGACACGTTTGCGGTCATCCGCTATTTTGGCACGAAATATCTGCCAAAATTCTTCTCCATGAAGTCCCGCTTCGACGTTTTTGCGCAGAAACTGCCATTCCTGTCCGACCATTTCAGCGATCTGGCGATGCAGTTCCTCAGCCGTTTCCTGCCCAAGCAGCTCCCCAAGCGCATGTGTGAGTATCGTGACCGTTTCGAGCATCACCTGATGCTCAAGGTCTCGGCCTCCATGACTGGGCCTGTTCGGACCTATCTGGAACAGTGGGCCTCAGGCACGGGGGGCGCTTTCTTCGAATGTACGCCCGAAGAAGGCAAGCTTGCCTTCCTGCACCGCTTTGCCGCGGCCGGTGCTGCCGTGCGGTACCGCGCAATCCACACGAAAACCGCCGAAGACATCGTGGCGCTCGATGTCGCCCTGCGCCGCAATGATCGTGAGTGGTTCGAGGTTCTGCCGAAGGAGATCGAGGACAAGATCATCGTCAAACTCTATTACGGTCATTTCTTCTGCCACGTGATGCACCAGGATTACGTGATCAAAAAGGGCTACAACGCCATGCAGGTGGAGCACGACATGCTCCCCGGACTGGACGCCCGCGGCGCGCGCTATCCGGCGGAACACAATGTCGGGCATCTCTACAAGGCGCCGGACGAGATGGTCGCCCATTACCGCAGCCTCGATCCGTGCAACTGCTTCAATCCGGGCATTGGCCTTGCGACAAAGACCCGGAACTGGGTTGCCGAGAGCGTCTGACGCTCCCGACTCTCCTTAGAATGCGGCGGTCAGGTTCATGTTGAAAGACCGCCCCATTCCCGGCAACGGCCCCAGAACACCCGTAGCGTCGTAATCCCCCAGCGAGAGTCCGCCCAGCGGCAGATAATACCGCTGGTTCAGCACGTTCGCGAGTTCGGCATTGAGCGTGAAATACCGCCAGCGATAGCTCCCCCCAAGCCCCAGCAGAGCATAGCCGGGCGTGCGGGGCTCGTTGCGCAGCCAGTCCACGGTGTCCTTGGATTTCACGAGCGTCACCTCGACGCGACCTGTCCAGTTCTCATAGGTCTCGTGCAGCCCGATCAGGCCATTCGCAGGCATCTGGTGATACAGGCCCGAATGCGTCACCAGATCCACACCGCGCACCCAGTTGATGTTCCCGACCAGCTCGCCCCGTCCATAAGCCGTCCTGTCCCACAGACGCACTGAGCCTGAGGCGTTGATGCCATAGCTCTGGGCGTTGTGATTGACGAAACCCAGCATCGACAGGCCGTTCGAGAAGCTGCTCAACCGCCGGACGTTAATGTAGTTGTGCGTGTAGGTATAAAATGGCTGGATCTTCAGGTCCCAGCGCTGCGTCGGGTTCGGATCATGCCAGTCCACCGTGACACTGGCCGTATTGGCGACTTCGGGCGACAGGTTCAGGTTCCCCACATAGCCGTTGCCATCGCCAAACCAGCCGATCATGCGCGTCGCCATGCTGCCCACGCCCCAGGCATAACGCTCATACAGGTTTGGCGAGCGCGTCTTGCGGGCATAGCCCCCTTCGATGGACAGGCTGTCCATCGGCTTCCAGCGGCCCGTTGCGGTCACGTCGAAATTGACGTCCGTGCGCCCGCGTGACGCCTGGTTGAACCGCTCCGCCGCCATCGCATCGGCCATGGCCATCATCCCGGTCCAGGAATAGGGCGCGACCTTGCCCGTATTCATCATCACCAGATCGTTGCGGAATCCGAGCTGTGTGGAAAAGCGGGGCAGCCACTGCGCGTCCCATTCCGCGAAATGACCCAGCCGGTCCCGATGGCCGTTATTGATGTTGTGATAGGTGCCTGGCCCCATCATCATGCTGCCCTGAAGCGGCGGCCACCAGTCGTTCAGCCCGTTATGGTCGAAGGAGCTGCCCAGTTTGAGCGTGTGCTTCAGCCCGAGCGGAATAGTCGCCTTGATTGCATAGGTCGCCGTCCGTGCATCCGTGTTCATTGGCATGCCCGTGGTCGCGCTGTGGCCGCCCTTGTCCGAAAGCATGTTCATGACATGCGTTACCCGTTGCCAGGAGCCGCGCACATCCAGCGTACCCCAGTTGAAATTGCCCTTGTACTTGCCGTTCACGAATGTCGAACGGTTGTTGGTCATGTCCATGTACTGGTTGGGAAACCCCTCATAGGGGATGTCCTGTTGACCGAAGGTCAGGGCCAGAAGATGGTTGGCCTTCTTCACGCCCAGCGTCACGGCATGATTGAAGCTCAGATACTCGGTGGACCGCACGCGCTGCCCGCTCCCGCCTGCCTGATAGTCGCTGGCATGTGAATAGGATGCTGTATAGCGCAGGCTGAACATGTCATTGGCGAGCGTCAGGGATCCCGAAGCCCCCGAGCCCCCGCCATTGCTGCGATAATCGCCGCGAACATGCCCGGTTACGAGGATATTGCCCGTTTTGGCAAACAGCGGGTCTTTGCGCTCGATCTCGACGGTCCCGCCGATACTGTCTCCGCCCAGACTCACGGGCGTGATCCCCGCAATCGCTACGGCACGCGAGACGCTGTCCGGATCGACGTAAGACATGGCGGGATTCATATGGTTCGGACAGGCGGCATCAATCCGCATCCCGTCCACGAGCGTCGCCACCCGGTCGTCGGCCATGCCGTTCAGGACAGGCAGGGCGGAGACACCACCTGCAGAATAGGTGCTGTACCCGAGTGCATGGTCCAGAAGATGCGCCGTGTCCGCGTTGCTCGTCCGGGGCTGGCGCAGACCGTTGACGGTCAGATGTTCGGCTTTGCCGGATTCGATGGAATTTGGCTGGGGCAGGGTTTCCTGAGCATAGGCCCCTGAAAAGGCGCTCAGGGTCATAATGATGGTCGTCAGGTACGGGCGCACGTGAGGTGCACCGCCTGCGCGGGTACTGACAAAGGGGAGCATGATCTGCATCCTCGACTGATCTGAAATCCAGTCACGGCGGATCACGTCCTGAAGGGCTCCCGAAACGGGCAGACCACAGGAAGTTCCTTCCTCCGCCATGAGCACGATGGGGGTCAGACGAGGCGAGGTGGTCCTCGGGACGGTGGGAGCAGACGCCAGATCGCTGGCGGTGCGCGTGGTGTGCCCGGGTGTTGCCGGATTTGACGTCCTGTGGCCCCACGTGCCGGTACGGTAGGCAGGCTGGCGAGGATGACTGCCAGCAGCTGCAACAGCGGGCAGAGCGGGCAGGTGCCGTCATGGGAATGGTGGTCGTGATGCTGCCCGGTCGTCATTCCGGGCATGGGCCCGGCCATCACCATGGGTGACGGCGCGACATCAATCCCCGTCAGGCGCTCAATCGTCGCCCGTGGACTTTCTTCGGGGTAGGCGCATCCTTGAAGGACCAACTGCCCTAGAAATCCCAGAAGAACCAAGGCGATGACTGCAAGGGCAGACAGATCGGACCGTTGGTTCGAGGAGGGAAAGAGGCGGGACATGACGTCTGCATCTGGCGCGTGTGTCGCAGGCCGGTCAAGGGCGCGAAATACGGCCCATCCCTATATTTCTGTCAGTTTTCAGCCGATTATTGCTCAGGCGGGCTCAGTGGAGCGGCTTCTGCCGCCCTGTCAGGACATTCCCGGCCGATGCCGCCGCGATGCACAGAACGCCCATCCAGCGCATGATGGACAGCGCCTCATGTAGGAAAATAAATCCTGAAAGCGCACCCAGCATGGGCTCCATGCTCAGCAGGATTCCCAGCTCGCGCGGGTTCAGGGTGCGCATCGCCATCATGTCCAGAATATAGGGTACGGCCGAGGACAGGACCGCGACGCTTAGTGCGGCTCCCCCCTGCCAGGGATGACTCAGCACCGTCGGAATCGTCGGGATCAGGCAGGGTAGCAGCAGGATACCCGCGGTGCTCATGCCCAGAGTGGTGGCGACGGGGGCGGGGAACATCTTGCCCATGCGTGTGCCGGTCAGGATATAGACCACCCACCCACACCCGCTCAGTAGGGCTGCGGCCACGCCAAACAGATTGAGTGATGACAGGTCAGTCGTCGCTCCCTCGGGCCGCAGCAGCAGGACGAGCCCTAGCACCACAAGTCCCGCCCAGCACAGGTCAAGCCATCGGCGGGATCCGACCAGTGCCAGCGTCAGAGGGCCAGTGAACTCAAGGGCTACTACGACGCCCAGTGGCAGCCTGACCAGCGCCACATAGAAGCAGAAGTTCATGACCGCGACAGCGGCGCCATAGGGCAGCAGCAGTTTCAGCCGTTCGACGGTTAGCGAACCGCGCGTCGGTCGCCAGATGCATAGTAGGATCACTGCCGCCAGACACACGCGTAGCCCGACCATGCCGGTCGGTCCGAACAGGGGAAACAGCCCCTTTGCCAGTGTGGCGCCGATCTGAAAGGAGGAAATCCCTCCGATCAGACATCCGACGGCCTTGAGCTGGCTATTCGATTCCGTGGAACTGGCCGGTAATGACACGCTCAGACGTCGAGATCGTCAACGGAGCGGGCGTGTTCCTGAATAAAGCGGAACCGCAGTTCCGGCTTGCGGCCCATCAGGCTTTCTACACGTTCGCTGGTCGCCAAACGGTCCTCGGGCGGCGTGATGACGCGCAGAAGCGTCCGCCGGGCCGGGTCCATGGTTGTTTCTTTGAGATCTTTCACTGGCATCTCGCCCAGACCCTTGAACCGCGAGACTTCGACCTTTGCATTGGCCTTGAAATCTGTCTTGATCCGCCGCAGCCGGTCCTGATCGTTCATGGCATAGACCGTCTTTGGTCCATGCGTGATGCGATAGAGCGGAGGCTGGGCCAGATGCAGATGCCCCTGCCGGATCAGTTCGGGCATCTCGCGATAGAAGAACGTCATCAGAAGCGAGGCGATATGCGCTCCGTCCACGTCGGCATCCGTCATGATGATGACGCGCCCATAGCGCAGACGGCTGATATCGAACGATGCCCCGATGCCGCAGCCCAGTGCCTCGGTCAGATCCCGAAGTTCCTGATTGGCCCGCAGCTTGTCGGTCGTGGCGGAGGCCACGTTGAGGATCTTGCCCCGCAGCGGCAGCACGGCCTGTGTCTCGCGGTCGCGCGCCTGACGGGCGGAGCCGCCAGCCGATTCGCCCTCCACGAGGAACAGTTCCGTCTCGGCGGCATTTTCGCGTGTGCAATCCGTCAGCTTGCCCGGAAGGCGCAGCTTGCGCGTGGCGCTCTTGCGGGCCGTGTCCTTGACTTCGCGGCGGCGCAAACGCTCTTCCGCACGTTCCACCATGAAGGCCAGAAGACTGTCCGCCTGTTGCGGATTACCGCCCAGCCAGTGATCCACGCGGTCGCGCAGCGCACCCTCGACCAGTCGCGATGCCTCCTGAGAAGTCAGCTTGTCCTTGGTCTGGCCCTGAAACTGCGGATCGCGAATGAAGACCGAGAGCTTGGCGGCCACGGAGCCGAGTACGTCCTCGGCAGAGATCGCTGCAGCCCGCTTGACCTTGCGCTGATCGCCCCAGGCGCGAAGCCCCTTGACCAAAGCTGCCCGGAAGCCAGCTTCATGCGTGCCACCCTGCGGCGTGGGAATTGTGTTGCAGAACGAGGACAGTGAGGCCGTACCGCTTTCAAGGAAAGCTACCGCCCATTCCACGCGGCCGCCCGTGCGGCCGTCTGCCGCAATCGGCAGCTCGACGTCGCCGGCCCAGATCGGCGTCAGTAGATCCGGATCCGGCCCGAGCTCTGCCGAAAGGGCGTCTTCCAGACCGTTGGGGAACTGAATGGTGGCTTCAACCGGCGTCTCGTCGTCCGCTTTGATGAGGGATGCTTCGCATTTCCACTGAATCGTCACACCTCGGAAGAGTGCCGCCTTGGAGCAGCACATCCGATAGAGCCGGGCAGGAGAGAAGTGATGATTGCCGAAGATTTCCGGGTCGGGCGTAAAACGCACCGTCGTGCCACGACGGTTGGGCGCATTGCCGACTTCCGCCAACGGTGCCAACGAGACACCGCGCACGAAATCCTGCCGGTACAGCGTCCTGTCCCGCGCGACCTCGACTTCCAGCTTCTCGGACAGCGCATTGACGACCGAACTGCCAACGCCATGCAGGCCGCCGGAGGTGTCATAGGCTTTGCCGGAGAACTTTCCGCCTGCGTGCAGTGTGGTGAAAATCACCTCAAGCGCGGATTTCTCGGGAAATTTCGGATGGGGATCGGTCGGGATGCCACGGCCATTGTCGCGCACCATCAGCGTACGCGGGCCTTCCAGCCGTACATCGATGGTCGTGGCGTGCCCGGCCACTGCTTCATCCATCGCGTTATCGAGGATTTCGGAAGCCAGGTGATGATATGCGGTATCATCCGTGCCGCCGATATACATACCCGGACGGCGCCGGACGGGCTCCAGCCCTTCCAGCACCTCAATGTCGTGGGCGCCATATTCCGTGTCGACCGTGCCCTTGCGGGCGCCGCCGGTCCGGGTTTTGCCTGTCTTTCCTGACTCGAACAGATCGCTCATGTCTGCGTTGTCGCTGTCCCGTCACGGAACGTCAAGCGCACGCTTCGCGACAGGATCAGAGATTGGCTCAGGCGCGGTTTGTGTGGCGGGTGGCTGCCCGCTTCGTCACGCCTTTGCGGGAGTGGCGGTCAATGGTCGCCGGAGCTTCGCAGCTCTCATAGGAGGCTGGCTGGGCCACGTCCTTGGCTTCGGCGTAATGGGCGAGGTCGGCCGAGCTTTCGAGGGCGTTGATCTCGTCGAACATCGCCTCGCGTTGCTGGCAGAACACTGTGCCGGATTTCAGTCCACCGAGTGACTGGATGTCGGCAAGCTGCGTGATGTAGTCGTCATGTTCGACCTGCGCGCGACGGCCATAGGTCGTGCGGAAATAGCTGTTCAGACGTTCGTCCGCATTCAGTAGTGCCGGGCGAAACTTGCTGACGAAAGCGTTGTAACGGTCCTGCGCCTTGCACGACAGTGCCGTCACCATCAGCTCGGATTTCAGGCCAGCCACATCGAAGGCTTCGTGAGCGGGCGAGTTGCCGCAGTCCGCAGCGCGGGCGGACAGGGGATGAGCGGCAGCAAGCGTAGCGCAGGAAAGCCCAACAGCAAGCAGGCTCTTGAAGGAACGACGGAAGATCGACGGCATTGACAGACTCCACAAGGCCGGATCGACCGGCCACAACCACTGGAACAGACTACCCGCGGTCGACCCCCCGTGAAAGCTGAATCTGCGTCTGAGGAACGTGCGGCAAGCCCTTAATCCGAAACATGATTTCGTGGCAGAAAATGGGCGCACGCCGTCTCAACAGCAATTTATCCGCCATCAGGCATAAAATACCGTCAAAATGGCCGCTGTCCCTTCACGCAGTCTTTCGCCCCGTGCTGTCCTGTTCTACATCCGAACGTCTGTCCGCCGTGAAAATGCGGCATGTCCAGTCACGATGCGTTGGAGTTGACCGTGCGTCTGCGAGGTTCTGCCATTACCCTGGGTTCGGCACTTGCCGTATCCCTGCTTCTCTCCGGTTGTGCCCAGCAGCCGATCGTCCAGCGTTCCGTGGCTCCGAATCCCTTCGGTTATCAGCGGACCTCCGCTGTCTGTCACGTTTCCGCCGTCAAGAAGGCTGTTGACGGGACAATGAGTGTCGACATGACGGTCCGCAGCGATGATGGGCTGTGCTCCATCGCTATCCAGAAGCCGATGGGTGGCAACTATGCGTCCTTCGGCGTTAATCCGCCGCCGGCTCACGGCAAGGCTTTCCTCTACAATTATGATGGCAAGACCTATGTGGATTACACGCCGGCCACGGCTTATGCCGGAACGGATTCGTTCACGGCCGAGCTGATCCCCGGTGGTGGCCAGAAGCGCGAGCATCTGACGATTCACGCCACGGTGGATGCAACAGGCGTCGTTGTCGCCAAGCCGCCAGCAGTCGTCGCTCCGACGCATGCGAAGACGACTGCTAAGAAAGCCACCGTCCGTCATACGGTGCGCCGCAAGAAGTAAGTCTTTTCCATCACGTCGATGGGTCTGAAAGGGCGGTGAGATTTCTCTCCGCCCTTTTTTGTGTCGGCAGAGCGTATAACAGGTGCAAAAAAACCGGCGACCTCATGAGAAGCCGCCGGTTGACCGGGATCCGGGTCTATTCGTAGGCCTTATTTGAAATCGATTTCCACGCGGCGGTTCTGGGGCTCGCGGGTATTGGCGGCGGTGACCACCAGCGGGTGGCTCTCGCCGAAGCCTTGCGTCGTGATTAGTCCGGCAGCCACGCCATCACGAACCAGCTCTTCCTTGACTGTGTTTGCGCGACGCTGTGAGAGCGCCATGTTGTAGGCCTCGCCACGATGTCCCGGATGGGCGGCGGAGGTATCGGTATAGCCACTGACCTCGATATGCGTGACCTGCACGGAGGTCGAGTTGCGTGCTGCGGCGGCAACAACGGCTTTCGCGCGCGTGCTCAGCTCAGCTGAATCCCAGTCGAAGAACACCAGATAGGTGCGGGTGGGGGCCGGACCCGGGATCGGCATGGGAGCCGCAACCGGCTTCGGCGGCGGGGGCGCAGGATTGAACTCGTAGCGCAATCCCAGCATCAGTGAATGATTGAAGTCCGTGCGGGTATCGCGGTTACCGCTGGACACCCCGAATTCCTTGGTCTTGTCCCAGCCGCCATAGATTCCGGTTGCCGTGGCATGGTGGCCGTTCGGGCCCATCAGCGTGTAAAAGCGGTACTCGGCGGTAGCGGATAGACCCACAACCCAGGGAACAGGGAACGACAGGCCGAAGATGCCCTGATAGGCGAAGTTTCCGGCCGTGCCGCCTACATGCTGGTCAAAGGCGCCGTTCGGGGCACGAACATAGGTGTTCATGGCCTGCCAGCCATAGCCGATACCAGCGCCAAAATACGGAAAGACCCAAGACTTGCCGATATCCATGTCGAACAGGGCATTAGCCATGACGCCATAGCCCTGCTGACGGCCGCCGACGGAAGACGGGAAGGTGCTGGAGCGGAACTGCTGCAGCCGGTTGTTTCGGTAATTGCCTTCGACCTCGACGCGGAATCCGTTTCCGAGTCCGTAGCCCAAGCTGCCAATACCGGTCACACCGGCCTGATAATGGTCACGTCCGCTTGGAAAGACCGGGGACAGGCGTGCGGTCTGGTCCTGATTGAAGCTCGCACCGCCTTCACCTGCAATATACAGGCCTTTGACGGGCTGCGCGGTTGCGGCACCCATGACGAGCATCGAAACGCCTGCAGTGAACCCGGCGCGGGTAAGCCAGGTCCTGACAACGGATCGTTGCGTCATGTCATTTCTCTCCAACCAGACAAATCTGCCAACCTTATCTGCGTGTGTTTTTGCCGAAAGCTCGGACGATGGCAACGCATCACACGACACAATGCCGCATCATGCGGTTTTCTTTATGGCAGGTTCACCATGTGCTGTGTCTTCACTCCCACAGTTTACGCCTCTTCGTCCAGATCGAGCCTTCGCGAGCCGAGGGTGCGCTCTATGGGCTGGGACACGTCCCGCATCTCCAGCTCGATGATCCACAGGTCAGGATCATATTTTTTCTGTCGCTCCAGATAGGCGTTCACGTCTGCCGGATTGGTAGCATCTACACGGGACCATCCGTTCCCGTCTTCGCGTAGGACGCCTGTTCCACCTGAGCGATCAGTCAGGACGATCAGGACCGCGCCGGCGTCTTCGTCGCCTTTCTTCAGAACCATGGCTGAGGTTCCGTCCGAGGAAATACGGCGAAGGACAGCCCGTACCCAGAGTCCCGTTTTCAATCGTGCGCCCATGACTGTTTCCGTTCGTCTTGCAAAGTTAGTGGATGGGCGCGCTGTTCTCGTCAGGAACAGACTCCAGCGCCGCCTTGTAGGCGGCAGGGGAAGACATCAACACCTTGGCGGCGTCCATGTCGGCATCCGAGCCGATGGCGGCCGGGCAATGTTTCCGGATATCGAGAATTTTCGTCACCGGAACCGGGTAGCGGGCCGCGCGTGCCATCTGCACGGCCTCGCCCTGCAGGGTGTTGCCCTGCTTCAGGGCAGAGAGCTGGGCCTGAAGGGACTCGGCACCGAGCGATGTGCAGACCTGCGGCATGACTCCCAAACCCTGGATGGGCCAGCCGAGCGGGGCCTGATTGCGACTCCACGTCACGAACAGTTCACCTCCGTTCGGCATCTGCCCGATCACCTGCACGAGTCCCTTGCCGAGCGTCTCGCTTCCGATCACGACCGCGCGTCGGTGATCGGCCAGTGCGGAAGCCAGGATTTCAGCCGCGCTAGCCGTCCGTCCGTCTACGAGAATCACCACCGGTGTGCCATTGGTCATGTCACCACCCTGAACGGCCCAGATATGGTTAGCCAGAGGATTCCGGCCATACGTGGTCACGGCCACGCCATGATCCAGCAGCAGGGCCGCCGTGGTGACGGCCTGCTGAAGGACGCCGCCGCGATCACCGCGCAGGTCGAGAATGATCCCCGCGGTCTTGTTTTTGTTGGTAGAGGGAGCAGAGGTATCTGGTGTCGGCTCATCTACGACCTGATCAAGATACTGGCTGATCTCTTCTGCTGTCTGGGTCGAAAAGGAGGTGACGCGCAGAACAGTGAATGGCCCGTCTGTCGAGGCAAATACGGTTTCGGGCGGGACCTGTGTCCGTTCCAGCTGCAGCATTGTTGTTCGATGGCCTTTTGCGGCAATCCCCAGCGTGACGGAAGTATGTTCGTTGCCCTCCAGCCACTCCTGGACCGTGGTGACATCCTGACCACGCGTCGAACGGCCGTTGACGGAGACCAGGCGCTCGCCCGTATCCACGCCGGCCTCCCAGGCGGGGCCATTGGCGTTGACGGCCGTAATCACGATCATGCGGCCGCCCTGGCCCAGACTCAGCCCCACCGTTCCCGTATCTCCGGTCCGCCGCGTGCGGTCCGAAATGGCGGGAGAGGGACCGAGATACCGGGAATAGGGGTCAAGATGATTGAAAAGTTCGTCGAAAAAGCCCTGCAGAAGTGCGTCTGATCCGGCCTCCCGCAGTGTGGCGGAATGCTGCCAAGCGGCCTGCATAGCAGCCGTGACCAGATCGGCCCATGCCCCGTTGCTGTCTGCGCCCGGCATGATCCGGCTGAACACGACCGTCTGCCCCCGGAGAACGTTCAGTATTGCGGGTGCCTGCGCAGATGCATCGGCAGAATTCTTTGTCGCTGTCATTGTCCCAGTGGGCGAGGGTACGGGTCCTGACACTTCAGGGCGCGTTTCCGTGACGGAAAGGGTGGGGTCGATGGCCGTCAGCCCGTCCAGACCCCACAGGCAGAAATCCCGCGCGGAGTGCGCCTCGAGTGTGCGGGGTTCCAGAAAGCCAAGGGCTGCAATCAGCACTTCGCGTGTCAGGGAAATTGAAAGTGCCGGCTGTGGTACGGGCGCAGCAGCGGAGAGGGCGGAGGTCGCCTGCGCCGTGGTTCCGGTTGTATCCGCGGGTGTCTGTGCCTTTGCTGGTCCTGTCGGGGCGATCAGGATGAACATGCAGAACGCCAGGCAGAGAGCCGGACGACATGACGTCTCGTGGCTGCGCGGCATGAAATGGATCATAGGGCGGACGGCATGACGCAAGACGGGGTCCTTGGAGACGGGACGGCAAAGAAGGCTGCTCCCCGTAAGGCGACCACGCCACAAACTTCATCCACGGTAAAGACTTGCCAGACCGAATGTGGGGTCGGCAGTGCCGTCAGGCAACACTGTTGACCCGATCCTGTTTTCAGTCTTCCGACGACGTGTCGGAAACAGTTTTACGCTTCCGCGGCGTTATGGTTTTTGTCTTTGTGGCAGATTTGGTCGGGCTACGCTTTGTTACCTTCTTTGGGGTCGTTTCATCCCCTTCCGCAGCCGCAACGGTTTTTTTTGTCTTTGCTGCTTTCGGAGCCGCTTTTTTCGTAGAAGTTTTTTTTGTGCCACCTTTCAGTGGCTTGCCCTTTTCCGCCAGAAGCGCCACCGCTTCATCGAGCGTGACCTCCTCCATGTCCTGCCCCTTCGGCAGGTTGGCGATCAGCTGACCGTGCTGGGCGTAAGGGCCGAACCGTCCCTTACGGATCATGACCGCTTCGCCGTCCTTGGGGTGTGGTCCCAGATTGCGGATGGAGGCGAGCTTTTTTGCCAGCGAATCTACGGCCCGGTTCAGCCCGACTGTCAGGACGTCGTCGTCCTTGTCGAGCGTGCCATAGATGGCGCCCATCTTCACATATGGCCCGAAGCGTCCAAGGCCGGCCTCGATCTTTTCGCCCGTTTCGGGGTGAAGTCCGACCAGACGTGGTAGGGACAGCAGTCCCAGCGCCTGTTTCATGGTTATGGTATTGCCGTCGATTCCCTTGGGAATGGTCGTCCGCTTGGGCTTGGCTTTCTTGTCCTCGGGATTGGGTTCGCCGCGCTGGATATACAGCCCGTACGGTCCGCGCCGGATCGAGATGTCCTCCCCGGTATCCGGGTCCTGGCCCAGAATTTTCGGCCCGTCATTCAGCCCTTCGGTATCGCCTTCCTCGGCCACCAGACGGCGTGTGAACTGGCAGGTAGGATAGTTTGAACAGCCGATGAAGGCGCCGAACTTGCCAAGCCGCAGGCCCAGCCGTCCGGTTCCGCAGGAGGTACAGACGCGCGGATCACCACCATCAGGGCGTGGCGGGAAGAAATGCGGCGCGAGGTCCTCGTCCAGAGCGTCGATAACGTCCGAGATTTTCAGATCCTTGGTCTGCGCTACAGCAGTCGAGAAATCATGCCAGAACGCAGCCATGACATCATGCCAGTCCGCACGGCCGCCTGAAATATCATCAAGCTGTTCTTCAAGCGAGGCTGTGAAACCTGAATCCACATAGCGCTCGAAGAACGATGTCAGGAATGCCGTGACCAGCCGTCCGCGATCTTCGGGCACGAAACGCCGTGCATCAAGCCGCACGTAATTACGGTCCCGCAGCACGCCGAGAATGGAGGCGTAGGTCGAGGGACGGCCAATGCCGATCTCTTCCATTTTCTTGACGAGCGAGGCTTCCGAATAACGCGGAGGCGGCTGGGTGAAATGCTGCTCGGCGTCCACGGCGCCGGTCGTCAGGCGGTCGCCTTCCTTCATCGGCGGCAGGAGCTTGCCGTCTTCGTCTTCAGCCTTCGTATCGTCATGGCCCTCGATATAGAGCTTGAGGAAGCCGTCGAATGCGATGGTCGAACCCGTGGCGCGCAGAAGCGTCTGGCCACTCGCATCCGCCAGCGTTACCGCCACCTGATCCAGTTCCGCCGATTGCATCTGCGAGGCGACGGAGCGCTTCCAGATCAGCTCGTACAGCTTCTTCTGGTCGGGTGTCAGCGCGTGGCCGAGCTGCTGGGGCGTCAGAAAGACGTCCGTCGGGCGGATGGCCTCATGGGCCTCCTGCGCATTCTTGGCTTTGGTGGAATAGGCGCGCGGGAAATCCGGCACATAGTCATCGCCGAACGCCTTGCCGATATGCCCGCGGATGGACCCGATGGCTTCTTTCGCCATCGTCACACCATCGGTTCGCATATAGGTAATCAGGCCGGTGGTTTCGCCGCGCAAATCCACGCCTTCATAAAGCTGCTGCGCCGTACGCATCGTCGTCTGTGCGCTCATGCCGAGCTTGCGAGACGCTTCCTGCTGCAGGGTCGAAGTCGTGAATGGCGGCGGCGGGTTGCGCTTGGTACGCTTGCGCTCGACGGAGCGTACCGTGAACTGTCCGCTGAGGACCGTATCGCGTGCGCCGAAGGCCAGCTGCTCGTTGCTCAGATCGAACTGGTCGAGCTTTTCGCCCTTCAGATGCGTCAGACGGGCCTGGAACGCGGCCTTGCCGGGCGTCGTGAAGCCGCCGGTGACAGTCCAGTATTCCTTGGGGCGGAAAACTTCGATTTCGGCTTCGCGCTCACAGATCAGGCGCAGAGCAACGGACTGCACACGGCCCGCACTCCGGCTGCCCGGCAGCTTGCGCCACAGGACGGGAGACAGCGTGAAGCCCACCAGATAATCCAGCGCGCGGCGGGCCAGATAGGCGTCAATCAGCGGGCGGTCCAGCTCGCGTGGAGCGGCCATTGCCGCCGTAACGGCCGATTTGGTGATTTCGTTGAAGGTGACGCGGTGGACGTCCACGTTCTTCAGAAGATTTTTCTCTTCCAAAACGCTGCGGACATGCCAAGAGATCGCCTCACCTTCGCGATCCGGGTCAGTGGCGAGGTAAAGGTTTTTCGCCCCTTTCAGCGCCTTGGTGATGGCGGAAATCTGCTTGGCGCCGCGCTCGTCCGTCTGCCAGCTCATGGCAAAGTTCTCGTCCGGGCGCACGCTGCCGTCCTTGGGTGGCAGATCTCGCACATGCCCGAACGAAGCGAGTACGGTATATCCGCTTCCCAGATACTTGTTGATCGTCTTGGCCTTTGCCGGGCTCTCGACCACCACAACGTCCGTCATCGCTACTCCGGTATTCCGCGTCACTTCAGTTCGGCAGCAACGCCACGCGTCCGCCGGGCACAAACTCCACGACCCCGCCGAGCTCCAGCTCGGCCAGCGTCGCAAGCACTACCGACACGGAGAACTGGCAGCGGCGCACCACCTCGTCAACTGCTACCGGTGTTACAGACAGGAGGGAACATACTGTCTTTTGGGCCAGATCCGGCTCAACCCAGTTCTCGCTGACAGGGTTGCCCCAAGCTATGGAGGGCTCGGAAAAGCCCGTCAAAGGCGGGCTGTGGGCGGATGAACGCTGCCAAGGCGCCGCCTCGCGTGGTGGAAGCGCCGAGGGCAGGGCCTGAAGAATATCGACGATATTTTCTGTCAGAGTAGCCTGGCCTGTTTTCAGTAACTGGTTTCCGCCCCGGGACCGGGGATCGAGCGGTGAGCCGGGCACGACGAGGAGTTCGCGGTTATAGGACTGTGCCAGATCGGCCGTGATCAGAGTGCCGGACCCGATAGTTGCTTCAATAATCAGGCATCCAAGTGAAATTCCGGCGATCAGGCGATTGCGCCGTGGGAAATGGCGGGCCTGCGGAGCTGTGCCGAGCAGGGCTTCCGTCACCAGACAGCCCCTTTCCGCGATCTGCTGCTGAAGGGAGGCATTTTCGTGTGGATAGACATGATCCAGTCCGCCCGCGATGGCTGCGACCGTCAGTCCCGTATGGAGTGCCGCGGCATGAGACGCCGAGTCGATGCCCCGTGCAAGCCCAGAAATCACGCAAAGTCCCGAATGGGCAATTTCGGCCGAAAGGCTCTCGGCCATCCGGATTCCGGCTGCAGACGCATTGCGGGCGCCCACAATTCCCACGGACCGCATCGAGAGTTTGCGGATATCTCCAAGTGTGAACAGGACAGGCGGGGCATCCGGGATGCAGGACAGGAGCAGCGGATAGTCCGCATCACCCCGCACCAGCATTTTTCCACCCAGCTTTTCAAGGCGTTCCAGCTCATCCGACATGCGCGAGACGGTCGGAATAACAGGGTCTTCCCGGCGTCCCGCCTGGCGCATACGGTCGGGGAGGGCGGCAAGGGCAGTGCCCGCACTGCCATACTGCGTCATCAGTCGCGCAAAGTTGATCGGGCCGACGCCCGTTGTCCGCGCCAGACGCAGTATGTCGATTCGGTCTGCTGCGGGCAGGACGGGACGCATGTCCGGAGAAGCTGTCATAGGATATTTTCCTTAAGACAGATTTCTTAACGGATACTTAAAATCTAGCGCCGGGATGCCTGATCAACCTTCACGCGCGGTTCGCGTCCCGTTACAAGCCGGGCAATATTGCTGGAGTGCCGGGCCCAAATCAGAAGCGAAATAAGAAGAGTCGCCACCGGGATCGGCGTGTGGAGTGTCCGTCCGGACAATAGCACCATCAGTCCTGGTGCCAGCAGGAATGCCGCCAATGCCCCGGCCGAGGAAATCCGGCTTAGCCGTGCGACCAGCAGCCAGACCACGCAGCAGGCCAGTCCCACCGGCCAGCACAGGACCCAGATCGTTCCGAGCCCCGTTGCAACGCCTTTCCCGCCCCGGAAACCGAGCCAAACCGGGAAACAGTGTCCGCTGACAACCGCTACGGCCGCCACCGCCATGGTAGTTTCGCTGGCGCCAGGGAAGAAAAACCGGGCGATCAGGACTGCCAAAGCTCCTTTGAAGGCATCCAGAAGCAGTGTTGCGGCTGCGAGACTCCGACGGCCTGTGCGCAGGACGTTAGTCGCACCGATATTGCCCGAGCCGATTTTGCGGATGTCGCCGCCACCGGCCATGGCCGTCAAAAGTAGGCCGAAAGGGATGCTCCCGATAGCATAGGATACAAGAGACAGCAGGATCAGCTGTGCCTGAAAGCCGCTCATGAAGCGGCTCCCGCCCATTCATCATCAGACAGCTTATCCGCGGTAAAGACTTCCACACCGCGTTTGAAGGTCCGAAGGACGCGGCCCTTCAGGTCTTTTCCATCGAATGGCGTGTTTTGCGCCCGGCCCGGAAGGCTTCCGGCCACGACGGTCCAGGAGGCTTCCGGATCGAATAGGCACAGATCGGCATCGCTTCCGACCGCCAGCGTTCCGGCTTGAAGGCCAAGCAGTGCCGCAGGGGCCGATGTCACCAGGCGCAGGGCATCAATCAACGGTAGTCCAGCCCCGAGTGTGACGCCCAGAAGGGTGACTAGTCCTGTACCGCCTGCCCGTGCCTGTGCAAATGGCAGCCGTTTGTCATCCGCATCCGCCGGGGCATGATCCGACGCTACGGCGTCGATCGTGCCATCCGCCAGCGCCGCACAGACGGCCTTGCTGTCCGCTTCGTTGCGCAGGGGAGGCGACAGTTTCGCATAGGTGCGGAAATCGCCGATATCGTCTTCGGTCATGGCAAAATAGGGCGGTGCCGTATCGCAGGTCACCCGGATGCCGCGGCTTTTGGCCTCGCGGATCAGGTCCAGCCCTTCTGCCGTAGAGACGTGTGCGAAATGCAACCGCGCCCCTGTCATGGCGGCCAGACGCAGATCTCGCGCGATCATGATGCCCTCGGCTTCTGCCGGAGCCGAGGGCAACCCCATCCGCACAGCCCGCGCTCCGGCTGTGGCGCAGGCGCCTTTGGCGAGAGAAGGTTCTTCCGGATGCTGCACCACGATGGCGTCGATGAAGCGCGAATAGGACAGCAGATTGCGCATCTGCTTGGCGTCCGAAATGGCCCGCGTCCCGTCCGTAAATGCCACAGCTCCGGCGTTTTGGAGCAGGCCGAGTTCGACTATCTCCTCGCCCTCGCAGCCGCGTGTCAGCGCGCCATAGGGATGGATCGAGACCATGCCTGTCTCTTCGCCTCGGACACGTAGGAGATGAACCAGCGCCGGATTGTCGATCGGGGGCGAGGTGTTGGGTAGGACCGCCATGGTGGTGATGCCGCCTGCCACGGCCGCTCGCGCACCAGAAGAGACACTCTCGCGATATTCCGAGCCTGGCTCGCCAAGTGCCACGCGCATGTCCACCAGACCAGGACACAGAATGGCCCCCGCTCCGTCAATGACCCGCGCCCCTTCGGGAATCGATCCGTCCTCGCAGGCGACGATTTTACCCTGACGGACGACAAGCCGTCCGGTCTCGTCCCGACCGGAAGCAGGGTCGATCAGGCGGACATTTTCAAAAACAATATCAGTCATATTGGCATCCGTGCCCGGGACAGACGGTCTAGAACCGCCATCCGCACAGCCACGCCCATTTCAACCTGTTCGGAAATCACGCTCTGGTCCGAATCTGCCACGTCTGAGGCAATTTCCACCCCGCGGTTCATTGGCCCCGGATGCATGACGAGCGCGCCGGGTTTGGCCAGTGCCAGACGGCGGCGGTCCAGTCCGAAAAAATGGAAATATTCCCGCGCACTTGGCACCAGACCCGCGCCCATGCGTTCCTTCTGAAGCCGCAGGGACATGACGACGTCCGCGCCATCCAGCGCCTTGTCCATGTCCGAATACATCTCGACATTGCCGAGGCTGGCCATGGCCCCCGGAAGCAGCGTCGGTGGTCCGACCAGCCGCACCCGGTTTCCGAACGCTGTCAGCAGATGAATGTTGGAGCGCGCCACACGGCTGTGCCCGACATCTCCGCAGATCGCGACCGTGAGGCCCTCAAGGCGGCCGAAATGTCGCCGGATGGTCAGCGCATCCAGCAGCGCCTGTGTTGGGTGTTCATGCGTGCCATCGCCCGCATTAACAACGCTGGCTTCGACTTTCTGCGACAGCAGGGCGGGTGCGCCGGACTGCGCGTGGCGGATGACCAGCAGGTCACAGCGCATGGCGTTGAGCGTTGCCGCCGTATCCAGCAGCGTCTCGCCCTTGTTCACCGAACTTGTGGCGACGGACATGTTGATGACGTCCGCCCCAAGCCGCTTGCCCGCAAGTTCGAAACTCGTGCGGGTGCGGGTGCTGTCTTCGTAGAACAGGTTGATGACCGTCCGCCCCCGCAGCGCATCGCGCGGCGCGGAGCGCGAACGGCTCAGCAGCGCATAGCTCTCCGCCAGATCAAGGAACGGCACGAGCTGTTCGGCCGACAGCCCCTCGATTCCCAGGAGATGCCGGGGGACGGAGGGCCGCTCAGCCATCGGTGGATGCAGAAGCAAGAACGGCTGCGATGCGGGCCAGAACCTCGTCCTGTCCCAGAGCCGCGAGTGTCAGGTCAATACCCGGAGACGTCGTGGAGCCGGTCATGGCCGCGCGCAGCGGCTGGGCCACGGAGCCGAGCTTGATCTCGTGTTTTTCAGCATAGGCGCGCAGCGTCGCATCGACTGTTTCGGGCGTGAAGTCCGAAAGCGCGGCCAGATCCTTGCCGACGCCTTCAAGAACCGTGCGTCCGTCCTCGCCCAGCAGCTTCTCGGCCTTGGGTGTGAAGGTCAGGGGCAGGGTGAAACCTGCGAAAGCGGCATTGTCCGCCAGTTCCACGAGCGTTTTTGCGCGCTCCTTGAGACCCGGCATCATTGCAAGGATGCGTGCGCGGGTCTTGTCATCCGTCACAACGTCGTCTCGACCTGCAAGGCGCTGCATGACGTCATCTGTCAGACGCGCATCATCGGCGATACGCATCCAGATCCCGTTCAGATGCGCCAGCTTGACGTAATCCATGCGGGACGGGGAGCGGCCCACGCCATCCAGATCGAACAGCTTGATCTGTTCTTCGCGGGACAGGACTTCGGCATCGCCATGACCCCAGCCCAGACGCAGCAGGTAGTTGCACAGGGCTTCCGGCAGATAGCCTTCCTCGCGGAAATCCACGACCGACTGTGCGCCATGGCGCTTGGACAGCTTGGCGCCGTCGGGGCCGTGGATCAGCGGCAGATGCGCGAAATGCGGCAGGTTCCAGCCCATGGCGCGATAGATCATGGCCTGACGGAACGTGTTCGTCAGATGATCGTCACCGCGCATGACATGGGTGATGTCCATATCGTGATCGTCCACGACCACGGCGTGCAGATAGGTCGGCGTGCCGTCCGAACGCAGCAGGATCAGGTCGTCCATTTCGGAGTTTGCGACCCGGACTTCGCCCTGCACCAGATCCTTGATGACCGTCTCGCCATCACGCGGCGCCTTCAGACGCACGACATAGGGTGCACCAGCAGGCGCTTCGGATGGATCCCGGTCCCGCCATGTGCCGTCGTAACGGGGCGGGCGCTTCTCGGCCATGGCCTTCTCGCGCATGGCGGTCAGCTCTTCGGGGGTGCAAAAGCACTTGTAAGCCTGACCCTTTTCCAGAAGCTCAAGCGCCACTTCCGTATGGCGGTCCTGCCGGGCGGACTGGAAAACCGGTTCCGCATCTGCCTCGATTCCCATCCAGGCCAGACCGTCAAAAATCACGTCCACTGCTTTTTGAGTGGAGCGTTCCTTGTCGGTGTCCTCGATCCTCAGGAGAAATTCGCCGCCATGATGACGGGCAAAGAGGAAATTGAACAGGGCGGCGCGGGCGTTGCCGACATGCAGCAGACCCGTTGGGGAGGGGGCAAATCGCGTACGGATGGTCATGCCGCCGTCATATCATGCTCTGACCCGCGCTTCCATCCGCCTGCGCCTGCGTAGCTCAGGTGTTTCGTCACGCGCCATCGCTTTACAAAACGCTAAGGTTCTTCAAGCGCGTGTGATTTCCAACCGCCTCCCGAAGCGGCCTATTGTGGGATTCAATAGTCCGGGTGGTGCCTTTCCAATGAACAGACGAGATTTCAATGCCCTGCTGGCAGGGCTGGGTCTGACCTTCGGAGAGGGGAAGATCCATCACGCCAGCGCCACGACCTCTCGTGTGGATGTCTTTAAGCTGCGCGCCAATGACTGGGTTCCGAATAATCCGGATCTGCCCGTCATCGTCTATCGCAATGCGCTTGAAGCCGGGCCGGATCGCGAGGCGGTGTATGAAGACCTGTTCAGCCGGAACGGCTGGCCGCCGCAGTGGCGAAACGGTGTTTATCCGTTTCATCACTATCACAGCCTTGGTCATGAAGTTCTGGGCTTTTCCAATGGTTCCGCACGCCTGATGCTTGGCGGCCCGAACGCCCGGACGGTCGAGGTACGCGGTGGCGACATCGCCGTGCTTCCGGCCGGAACGGGGCATTGCAATCTCGGATCGGACACGGAGTTCGCCGTCATCGGCGCTTATCCACCCAACCAGTCTTTCGACATCCTCCGCGCTGCGCCTACGGCGGAGCAGAGTGCCCGTATTCACGGTCTACCATTCCCGAAAACCGATCCGGTTCAGGGCGCAGCAGGTGTTCTCGCGCGGGAGTGGCACCCTTCATGATGGCCTTTCCTCTCAGACGACGCCCTTTCCTCGCAGCACTCGCCGGTCTGGCCACCGTCAGTAATGCCGGCGCGGTGGGTTCCAACATGCAGCAGACGCGGATCGGCATCATCGGCACCGGACATGTCGGTACAACGCTGGCTGAATTCTGGGTCCACGCGGGTTACCACGTCATGGTCGCAGCCCGCTCCCTGAGTGAGGCGCAATCGCTGGCCACCTCGCTGGGCCCGCTCGCAACAGCGGGAACTCCGGCTCAGGCGGCGGCTTATGGAGACATAGTAGTTCTGGCTGTGCCCTATCGGGCTATCCCGCAGCTTGGCCCGCAACTGAGTCGGACGTTGTTGGACAAGGTAGTGCTTGATCCATCCAACCCTTATCCGTGGAGGGATGGGCCTATTGCGGAGACCGCGCAGAAGGACGGGGCGGGGGTGACGACACAGCGTTATTTTCCTTCCGCGCATGTGGTCCGGGCGTTCAACTCGATTGACATGACTACGCTTCGTTCTGAAGCGCATCGTGCTCTCCCTTTGCTAGCTGTGCCGGTTGCAGGAGATGACGCGGGGGCGGTGTCACAGGTAGAGACGTTGGTGAGGGCAGCCGGATTCGAGCCTGTCGTGACCGGGAATCTTGCGACCGCAAAACTGTTCCAGCCAGGCAGCACAGGCTTTGAGTTGGAACAGGATGTCGCTGGTCTGAAGCAGGCACTTCACCTGCCGCAATAGGCCGATAGGTTGCAGGATGCGCCTGATCCGACAGGGGAGGCGCGTCCTGCGGAAAAATCCGTTACGCTCCTGTCCGTGAAGACAGTGCCCCTTTCCGTTCCGGACCTTGATCCAGACGAACTTCTGGTCTGTGTGGAGTCTCCTGACCCTGCACTGATGCTGCCGCCTGCCATCATTCGCTCCTTTCTGGATCAGGGGCGGCAGATGATCTCCTGGCTTCCGGTCGCGGTAGGGCTCGGCGCTCTGCTTTATCTGGTTCTGCCGTTCGAGCCTTCCGTGCTGTGTGGTGTGCTCGTTACGATTCTGCCGATCCTGATGGGGGGCGCCTGTTTCTGGTGGGGCTGGCAGCGGCTGTTTCCGCGTCTGCTGGGATTCTCATTGCTCTCTGCGGCGATCGGCTTTGGCGACCTGGCGTTTCAGGCCCGGATGCAGCCGCCCATGCCAGCTCTGCCTAGCCATGCCACCGTTCTTACCGGGCGCGTCCAGTCGCTGGAAATCCTGCCGCCTCGTAATGACGACGCGGATGACGGCCATCGCGTGACTTTGGCGGATGCCGTGTTCGAGACGTCTGTCGATGCCGGGATGGCACCGTTACGCCGGACGCTGCATATCCGTCTGCGCGATGATGACGACGTGTTTCTTGAACCCGGAAGCACGATCCGCCTCCGCACCATGCTGCGCGCACCGCCGCCGCCTTCTTGGCCCGGCGGACGGGATCTTCAGCGGGAAGCCTGGTTCTCGGGGGTGGCTGGAAGTGGTTATGCGCTCGGGCCCGCCAATTTTTTAGGCGCACACGCTCGCCAATCGTGGCTTGAGGCCCTGCGCGAGGCTGTGGCTCTGCGTGCCCATGCTGCGCTGTCCGACCAGACTGCCGCCATTGCCGCCACGCTTCTTGCGGGAGAGGCCGGGAGCATCGACCAGCATACGCGCGAGACGTTTTCCGCTTCGGGTTTGGCGCATCTTATTGCCGTGGCCGGGCTGCATCTGGGGCTCGTGATGGCGGTCGTCATCGTGACGCTGCGCCATGGACTGGCCACTATTGAATATGTTGCCTTGCGCTGGCCATGTCGGCAGATTGCCGCTGTTGCCGGACTGTTGGCCGGAGCGGGTTATGTGATGTTGACAGGAGCGCATCTTCCCAGCCTGCGGGCGCTGGGCATGGCCAGTATCGTAACACTGGCCATCGTGACCGGACGGCGTGTTCTGTCTATGCGGTCGCTGTCCATTGTGGCGCTTCTGATTCTGTTGGTTTCCCCGGTTTCTGTCGTCGATGTGTCGTTTCAGATGTCCTTTTCCGCCGTGATGGGGCTGATCGCTGGCTATGGTGTCTTGCGTGAGCCGCTTATGCGTTTGCGGGGCGAGGGAGAGTGGTATCGCGTTGTCGCCTCCCATTGTGCCGCGCTTGTTCTGACGAGTCTTCTGGCCGGACTGGCGACACTGCCAGTTAGTATGGCGCATTTCGGCGCGTTTCAGCCCTGGTTCGTGTTGGCGAATCTCGTGGCCGTGCCGCTGGCGGCGGTCTGGATCATGCCGGTCGGTCTTCTGGCGCTCGTGGCCATGCCGCTCCATGCCGAAGCACCGTTTCTGAAGTTCATGGGAGTGGGAATCCGCGTGGTGCAGACATTGGCGGAGCGTGTGGCGGCGTTTCCGATGGCGCATCAGTCCGTACCCGCAATGCCAGGCTGGGGCCTGCTTCTGGTGATGCTTGGGCTGTGTTTCCTGTGTTTGTGGAAAGGTAGGATATGTCTTGTAGGATTGCTGCCCATCATGGTCGGGGTGGTCTCGATCTGGCTTGCGCCGAAGCCGGATATTTTTATTTCTCCAGATGCGGGGCTGATGGGGGTGCGTCGCCAGGGTGTCCTTCTGATCGGGCCTCATTCCAGCTTGCAACGCCGTACATTGGAAGACTGGCAGCAGGCGCTTGCTCTTCCCATGGCGCCCCTGCCGTCAGACTGTCTGGCCGGCCCGTGTCGAATGCCTCTCGGTGCGCAGACTGTTCTGCTGCGTGTACGTGATGCGTCGGATGGCAATACGCTGCCGACTGCGGAGCAGTGCGGGGGCGTGAGCTTGTTCATTAGCGTTTCGCCCGCGCGGAAAGGTTGCCCGGGCGTATCGTCCATTGATCGGTTTTCGGTTTGGCGGGATGGGGCCTACAGCGTGTTTACAGGGCGGGGTCTTACAGTCGTGTCGGACCGGAGCTGGCGTGGAAACCGGCTCTGGGTTCCGCCCGTGGGCTGGCATGGCATGCCCAACCTGCCTCTGGCCCAGTCTGAATGAGTATCTTTCAACCTTTTGGAAAGTAATCGCCCTGTAGGATCGCCTGACAAGGAGGTCCGCTATCGTGGCTTGCAAACCCGCAACGGGCGTTCTGCTCGCATATGCACTGACGGCTGCCGTTCCGGCACAGGCTGCTCCCGCCGTGATCTGGGACGGGCTGAGTCTGGGCATGAGCGTTGCGGAAGCAAAGTTCAGCCATCCGGAAATGACGGCGCTGCCCACGCCGGTGCCGCGTGCGGGTTTCGCGCGCTATGTGATGCAGGGGCCTTCGATCGGCTCCTGCCTTTCGAATGTGGATGTGAATTTTCTCGGTGGCCGTCTGGCTTCGGTTGAGGTGCATGCCCTGACGGATACGGATTCCGGCGATGTTCGGATCTGTGCCGATGAATGGGGGCGCGCGGTCCGTCAGAAATACGGCTTGCCGCTATTCGATATCCGAACCCCCCTGACTGAAAACATCACCTGGAATGCCAATGGCTTTTCGGTCACGACCCATATGCGCGTGGTCAATACGGTCGTGGTCTATTCCGTATCCTATCAGGCCTCTCGCCAGACAGCGGCCCAAATTCTTTAGATGGCAGCGACTTTTCGTGTTGGCGGAGCCTGCATCCGTTTGTCCGGATAGAGGCACCATTTCGTTGCCGGGCAGCGCCAGCATTCCGGTGTACGTGCCTTGCAGACATAGCGCCCATGCAGGATCAGCCAGTGATGTGCCGGACGCAGCATGTCTTTCGGGATCCGCGCGACCAGACCATCCTCGACCTGGCGCACGGTTTTGCCCGGCGCCAGGCCAGTCCGGTTGCCGATGCGGAAGATATGCGTATCGACTGCCATCGTATCCGCCCCGAACGCGACATTCATCACGACATTTGCCGTCTTGCGCCCCACACCGGCCAGCGCTTCGAGCGAAGCCCGGTCGGACGGGACCTGTCCTCCGTGCCGTGCCAACAACTGTTCGCATAACAGCGCCACGTTATGCGCCTTTGCCCGCCATAGTCCGATGGTGCGGATATGGCGGGCAATGCCTTCTTCCCCGAGGGCGGTCATTGATGCGGGGTCAGGCGCTTCCTCGAACAGGCCTTTCGTTGCCTTGTTGACGGATTTGTCCGTGGCCTGGGCTGAAAGCACGACGCTTACCAGAAGTTCGAACGGATTGCAGAATACCAGTTCGCTCTCCGCGTTGGGGTTGGCTTCGGCCAGTGCGGTGATGAAGGCTTTCGCGGCAGCCTTGCTCATGGCCCGGCTTGCGGTTGCGGGGGCATCGGTCATGACGGGGGCTCCACCGGGATGTCTTGCAGGCTGTTGCGTCCGGTCCGGACAGACAGCAAGATACGGCAAAGTTCTAAAAATTCCATGCCATCACACCGTGGCCTGCCCTGCATCACAGCGCAGGCAGACAGACGGCGGAGCCTTTTGTGTCCGATACTACCCCCCTCATGACCCGCCAGCAGAAGGAAGGCCGCAAACAGGACGTGTCCTTCACGGAAGTCCTCTCCTTCGTTTCAAGTCGCTGGTGTCACCATCCCCTGCTGCTGTCGAAAACCCTTGGCGGCGTTGGCCTGGCCACGCTGGCCGATGTCTGCACGCCAATTCTCGCAGGGCGTCTGGTGGATGATATTTCCCGCCATGCCGCAGGCCCCGCCGTGCAGCAGACTGCCGAACTGCTGCATCTGCGGGACGATGCGTTCCTGATGGTTACGGGGCTGATTGTCCTTGGGCTGGTCGGGCTCTTCGGGCGGCGTTCGTCCTTTATCGGGATTTCGCACCTTACGCTCGCCATCATGCACCATATTGCCAATCAGGCTTTCGATCGGGTGCAGCGCTTTTCGACGGACTGGCATGCTAACAACTTTGCCGGCTCCACCGTCCGCAAACTGACGCGTGGCATCTGGGCGATTGATACGCTGGACGATACGCTGCTGCTTCTGATCGCGCCCGAAGTGCTGGTTCTGGGCGGAACGACGGCCGTTCTCATGTTCCGCTCGCCGCTCATGGGTTCGGTACTGGCCGTCTCGGTCGTGCTGTTCGCCTGGCTTTCCATCATCCTGACCCTGCGTTACGTCGCGCCCACCGCCCGTGCTTCCAATGAATGGGACACGAAAATGGGTGCAGCGATGGCTGATGCCGTGACCTGCAACCCGGTCGTCAAGGCGTTCGGTGCGGAAGACCGTGAGGATGCGCGGCTCGACAGCATTATCCATGGCTGGCGTCAGCGCACTCTGAAAACTTGGATCCGCGGGACAAACAGCGCCAATCTTCAGGCTCTGGCGTCGCTTGCCATGCGGATGCTACTGATCGGACTGGCTGTCTTGCTGTGGTGGGACGGCAAGGCGGGCCCGGGTGACGTGGCCTATGTGTTGACGATGATGTTTCTCGTGCAGGGCTATCTGCGCGATTTGGGACAGCAGGTCAGTCAGGTGCAGCGTTCGGTCAACGAAATGGAAGAGTTGGTGGCAATTTTCCGCCGCGATCCCGCCATTCAGGACGCTCCCGATGCGCAGAAGGCCCATTTCTCGCACGGTGCCATCCGGTTCGAGCATGTGGACTTCCAATATCCCGGACAGGCCAAGCCGCTTTATCATGATCTGAGCATTGATATCGTGCCGGGCTCCCGTGTGGCGCTTGTCGGACCGAGCGGATCGGGCAAGACGACACTGACTAAGCTGCTTCAGCGTCTTTATGACGTGAATGGCGGGCGGATCGTGGTAGATGGGCAGGATATTGCGCATGTCACGCAGGATTCCCTGCGTTCGCACATTGCTATCGTCCCGCAGGAGCCGATCCTGTTTCACCGGACGCTAGCAGAAAACATTGCTTATGCGCGCCCGGACGCCAGTCGTGCAGAAATCGAGGAGGCAGCCCGGTTTGCAAATGCCGCGCCGTTCATCGAGCGTCTGCCTGAAGGTTACGAAACCATGGTCGGAGAGCGTGGCGTGAAGCTCTCGGGAGGCGAGCGCCAGCGTGTCGCCATCGCCCGGGCCTTTCTGGCTGACGCGCCGATCCTGATCTTTGATGAAGCGACGTCCAGCCTCGATTCAGAGTCCGAATCCCTCGTGCAGGACGCCATGCGCCGCCTCATGCAGAACCGGACGGTCATCGTCGTGGCGCATCGTCTCTCCACGGTCATGGAACTGGACCGTATTCTGGTCTTCAGTCAGGGTGAACTGAAGGAAGACGGGACTCATGCCGCGCTGATCGAGCGAGAAGGCGGGATCTACCGTCGCCTGTTCGAGCTTCAATCTCTGGAAGCCTGATACGGGAGCGGAAAGGGAAGGGGTTTTTGCATCCTTTCATGTCCGGCAGCGTTTTTTTTGTAGTGGGTTTTACCGGCCGGACGATGCATGCCCGACGGGAGCCACACAGGAGACCGCCCATGACCATCCGTTCCGTTTTCGCCGCCCTGCTGCTCGCAACACCTTCCGCTCTGAGTGCAGGGAGCGCGATGGCCGAGCCGGTAGCGTTTGAGCATGCGCGTCTGATCGATGGAACGGGTGCTCTGGCGCAGCCGGATACGACGGTGGTTATCGATAATGGTACCATCATCTCCGTCGGTATTCCTGCACCGGCCGAGGTGCGACATGTGGATCTGACGGGCAAGACGCTTATGCCCGCTCTCATCAGCAATCACGTCCATGTCGGGCTTGTGAAGGGCACGGGGGCCAGTCGGGACAACTACACCCGATCCAATATTCTTGCGGCCCTGAAGCAGTATTCCGATTACGGTGTTCTGACGGTCACGGCGCTGGGCCTGAACCGCTCTCCGCTTTTCGATACGTTGAGGCAGGAGCAGCATGATGGCCGTAATTCGGGTGCGGATTTGTATGGCGTGGACCAAGGTATTGGTGCGCCTGAGGGCGCCCCTCCAGCAGCCATGGTCAAGGGTGTTGGTCCCGATCAGGTTTTCCGGCCTACCACGCCGGAAGAGGCCCGCAAGGACGTGGATCAGATGATCGCGGAGCATACGGATTTTGTGAAGTTGTGGGTGGACGATTTCCGTAATGACGTGCCCGACGGCAAGACCTATCCAATGTTGTCCCCGGCCATCTATCAGGCGGTCATTGACGAAGCGCATCAGCATGGCACGCGGGTTGCGGTCCATATTCATGATCTTGCCGTCGCCAAGGCCATTGTTGCTTCGAAGGCGGACATCCTTGCTCATGGCGTGCGGGACCAACCTGTCGATCATGATCTGATCGCCGCGATGCTTCGTCAGGGGACGTGGTATATCGCGACGCTGGATCTGGATGAGGCGAACTATCTTTATGCCGAACAGCCTGAGTTACTTTCCAACCCGTTTGTGCTGGCGGGTATCGATCCGGCTTTGCGTCGTCAATTCACGGACCCGAAATGGCGCTCGGAGACGATGGCCAAACCGCTGACCAAGGCCTCACATTATGCGCTGTCTATCAATCAGAAGAACCTTGCCGTTCTGTATCGTGCGGGTGTGAAGGTTGGTTTTGGTACGGATTCCGGAGCTGCTCCGACGCGCATTCCCGGCTTTGCCGAGCATCGTGAGCTTTACCTGACGGTGCAGGCGGGACTGTCGCCCGTGCAAGCCATCAGTCTGGCGACGGGCAATGCTGCAGCCCTGTTGCACTTGGCTGATCGCGGTGTGATCGCGCCGGGCCGCCGGGCCGATCTGCTGGTTGTGAACGGCAATGCTGATGAAAATATTGGTGCCGTGGACCAGATCGATCAGGTCTGGCAGCGGGGCGTCCTTGTCAGCCACGGCCCCGTGCGCTCAAAGAATTGAAGAACGGTTATCCGGTAGTCTGGGTGCGCAAACGCACTGAAACCAGTCGGAACATCGGTCCCGTCAGGGTGGTGGAAATCACGGCCAGCACCATTAGCGATGCAAAAGCGAACTCCGAAATCATGCCATGGGCATGCAGGATGGTTGCCGCCACGATTTCCATGAGCCCCTTGCATTGCAACAGAGAGCCGATTCCTAGTGCCTGACGGTGCGTGAGGCCTGGTGCAGGCGGGAAGACCCAGACGGCCAGGATCTTCGCGACGATGGCAATCACGACCAGTAGCAGGGATGCCAGAACGGACGGCCAGGTCAGTGCATCACCGTCGATCCGCAGTCCGCTATGGCCAAAGAACATCGGAGCCAGCCAGATCAGTGAGAACGTCCCAACGGTCTCGACTGGCAGGCGACGCACCCAGCGCGGCGGCATGAGCGCACCCGCGAAATAGGCGCCAATCAGCTCGTGCAGTCCTAGCTCATGGCTCGCCCAGGAGCCTGCGGCGAGATAGGCTGGAACCGCGGCCCAGATGATCCAGATCGGTGGGTTCTTAAGGTTTCGCGTGGCCCAGCTGCTTAGTAGTGCCATGCCGACGAGAAGCAGGACGGCCAGCCCCTCGAAGCCGGTCCAGCCATGCAGGGCAGCAGGGCCGCGCGCTGCGAACTGCAGAATGGCCAGTCCGATCCAAAGAGCTGCATCGTCTACAACTGCAAGCTTCAGGGCAAGCTGCCCGACGGGGCGGTAGACAGGCTCCAGTTCGCGTACAATCCCGATCAGGACCGGTAGCGCACTCACGGAAATGCAAAGGCCGATCGCCATGGCGCCGATCCAGCCATTTCCGTGGGGGGGCTGCCAGCCATGCAATGGTAGAAAGAAAAATTTGACCAGAATGCTTCCAATGACGAACGGGATTCCCAGTGCCACGAGTGCTCCGCCCAGCAGGCGCCCGAGTGTCGGGGAGGGGAGGTTTGCGGTTTCGGGAGTATGGGTGGGGTTCTGCCACATTTCCAGTCCGGCGGTGAACGCCAGAACCAGAACGGCCAGCCAGCCGATATAGTCGCCATAAAGCGAGGGGATACCGACTTTTGACGCGGGGAAATGCAGGACAGCCAGAAAAATGCCGATAAGAATGGGCAGGATGGCAATTGGAATGGAGCGTCTGAGCAGCTGCCACAGTCCCCACGGAATAAGGACAAATATAAATGCATCCGTAAACAGTGCTGTCACATTCCCCATGACGTTCCCTTTTTTTGTTTCAGGCGCGCGTAAGGTAACATGGAAAATGAGGTTAATGAAAACTAATAAAAAATCTTAATAAATATAAAAATGCTTCAGAATTAAAACGTAATGTTAAAACAATAATTGAGTTCGGAAAAAACGGGCTTCAGGAATTTTTCGCGGAAGCCCATTTTTTTCTTATGCTTGGCTAAGTTTCTCAGCTTCGTCGATGTAGGCTCGCATAGCCAGATGTTTCTCTGCAGTATTCCAAAAGTGGATGAAGCCACGGGGATAGGCAGGGTCTGTAGGATGGTCGTAACCACCGACCTGCGTGTGTGCACTGACGGGCTCGCCATCGAAGTCGTCGAGTTTGTACAGTGTGTAGTTTAGCACGCTCTGGTCATAGAACGGAATGGATTTGCGGCCATGCTGCGATGTGTAGCGGACCAGTGTCTGATAGGCGGCTCTGATGTAGCGGGCATGATCTGCCATGTTCGGTACCAGGAGAAGGCCGCCGTTGAAACCATGCAGTCCTTCGCATATGAACGGATCGGCCTGTACGAGGGTAGATCCTGTGTGTTCCGATGTAGCGATCTGATGAAAAGGCTCGATCTGCGCGCTGCAGCGCCTAGCTTTTATCGCTTCGAGAAGGAAGGGCTCAATCGGGCGGTCAAAAACGATATCAACATCCGAATACAGGATGGGCTGGTATTCATCGAGTAATGACGTGTTGAAGATCGTCAGGCGGGCACCGACATAGTCGAGTTGGTCTGAGCCCTGCATCGGAATGACCTGGATCTGGCCGCGAAGGGCCTCAGGGGCCAGACCTTTCAGATGGAGGGATCGAAGAACCGTTTGTTGATGTGCCTTGGTTCTAATTCTGCGATGGCATCCGGTCTGCATTTTGAGCAGAGAGAGGGTTTTATGCTCTGGATTGCTACGCGGCGACGTTAATCCGCTCCAGGAGGAGAAAGCGGCGCATATTATAGACGATATTGGCCAGCCCGATCCTCATGGTGGCCCGCGTTAAGCCTACGGTTCGGACGAACAGTCCAGTCTGTGATTTCTGATCGGCAAAGACATGCTCGACGCGAGATCTGATCACCGACTTCCCTGCGTTGGATCTCTGGATATGGCGGGGCATAGGCCTGAGATGCGGCTTTTTCCTGTGAACCTTTGAGACAAAGCCCTGCTTTTCCATGAAGTCCTCATTGGCTTTTGAGCGGTAGGCCGTGTCTGCCCAGACCGTTGAGGCTGTATTGCTTTTATCAAGCAAGCCCTCTCTCAATCGCGCGCCGTCACTGGCGGCGGCATCTGTCGTCTTCCATTTGCGGATCAGCCGAAATTTCCGATCGATGGAGATGTGCGACTTGTAACCAAAAAACGGGATGGCCAGATCCGTTGCGGGCATACTCCCGTCTTCCTGTCGCTTCGCTTTCGTGAATTTCAGGGTCCAGCGCGCATGCCTATCCTTGTGGGACAGCTTTGACGGCTTGTCCTGCCAGTCCAAGGGGATCCGTCCTTCCCGCAGATCAGTCTTTTCATCGCTGGTATTGCGCTGCTTCGGAGCCGCTACCAGCGTGGCATCCAGGATCTGGCCTGACATCGGCAGATAACCAGCATTACGCAGGATCGCATCAAAGCGGTTGAACAAAATATCAATTGCTCCCGCCTGTGTCAGACGTTCCCTGAACAGCCAGATGGTTTTGGCATCAGGCACACGGTCCGACAGCCCCAGGCCTAAAAAGCGCATGAAGGAGAGACGGTCATTGATCAGGTATTCCGTCCGTTCATCGGACAGATTGTTCAGCGTCTGGATCACCAGAATTTTGAACATCAGCACCGGATCAAACGGCGGACGACCGCCTTTACTGCCGTCTGCATAGGCCAGCGCTGTATCCAGATCAGGACGAAATGCTTCGAAATTCACAGTCCGGGAAAAGGCTTCGAGCTGATCACCAAGCCCGCTCAATCGAGTAAGCCGCTCTTCAACATCAAAGAAACCCGGCTGTTTCATGTCGCCACTCCTCCAATAAAAACCGGAAAAATGGAATCACAGAGAGGGCCTCAAAACCAAGAGGTTTTTCGAACCCTCCAGGTGTTTCGTGGTTGCGGCGCTGTTGAAGAATGCTTCCATTGGAAGCTTCTTTTCTCCGAAAGTGACCTGGTCGAAATTCGATTCTCGGAGATTCAGCTTTACGACGGTGTCGCTGCCTCCCAAAATCCAGCGGTAGCTGGCAACTCGCTTAGCGGCATGGAAGGTTTCGATATCGAGAAGCTTGAATGTTTCCCAGAGGTTGCGGTGCTCGGCAATGAAATCAAGACCGCCAAGATGGTTAGCCCGGCCAAATTTGCCATCGTACTGAAAGCTGTAATGCCCATTGCCATGATACTCTGAAGTTATCGCAACAGTGGGGACGGCACGCGTGATGGTCAGTGTCGCAAGATCCAACCAGCGATCTGAATCTCCCAGCGTGCAGAATCCTTGGAGGCCGTTTTTGTTGTAAAAACAAAGGACATCTTCAGGACGTGTAATGTTTGAAAGATCGCGCTGAACGATGCGCTCTCCTTCCACATGAAAAACTTTCAAATTGTGGCTGACCAGAATTTTTAGCATTGGTTCCCGCGCACTTTCTTTGTGAATGGCGGATCACAACATTGCATAAATCATATTCGGAAACAAACAGTCGAAAAAAGGAAAGTAAGGGTTGCTGTCAGTACCTCTTGGAGGAAGATTAGGGGAGGAGTTCAGAAGCTGGTATTATGCTTTTTTTTGGCGTCTGTTTTTGCGGAATTGAAAGATATTAGGCTCAGGCCACATAGGCAGAAGATGACGATTGCAGCGAGGCCGATGGCGGAGGAGAACGCGGTCGGGTATCTGTCATAGCATGTTGCAATACGCCGCCAGTCCTTGAGGCTGCCAAACATGATTTCAATGCGGTTGCGGCGTTTGTACTCCCACCTGTTGTATTTGACTGGTTTTGTGTGGGATCTTCTTCCCGGAATGCAGGGCCTACTTCCTTATGCCTCCAGAACATCCCGGCACTAGTTCGCATCATAGCCCCGGTCCGCCAGTAGCCACTGTGCCATGGAAGGGCTGTTCAGAAGAGCTGAGGCTTCGGTGCCATTACTGACCTGTCTTGTTATCATGAAGAAGCTTAGCGATCGTCCGTTCTGATCGGTGACCGCATGCAGTTTAGTGTTCACGCCGTCTTTGGCGCGACTGGTCAGGCAGCGTGGATCCCCTTTTTGACCGCAGGATTGAAGCTGTGCGGTGCGCCTTGAGATACGTCGCATCAATCATAATCGTCTGAGGCTCTGCCTTTTCGGAAGACAGACCATCCGTCATCCATAAGGGGCCGTTCATCTTCAGTCTCCCTTACAGAGCTTGGATTCCTCCAATTACTCATATCAATGGGGCCTGAGCCTAGGGTCTGTCTTCTAATCCTCAACCGTTTGACGCCTGCGTTATATCGTCGTTGCGCTTCCATAACGCAGCTGTCCCATAAGGCTTCCTTTCACTCTCGTGAAAATACTACACTATTAAAATACGGGACTGAACAACAAGACAGGAAAAGCGTTCCTCGCCTTTCTCATGCGGAAAGATCCAGGCAAGTGTCCAGAAACGCTGTCAGAGCCCGCCCGCGATGGCTCACGGCGTTTTTTTCGGTTTCAGTCATTTCCGCGAAAGTCCGGCTTTCACCTTCGGGCACGAACATCGGGTCGTAACCGTGTCCATGTTCGCCTCTCGGGGGCCAGACGACGGTGCCGTGACATTCGCCTTGTACGGTCCGGGTCTCGCCATTCGGCCAGGCCAGGCATAGGGCGGCGACGAAGAATGCCCGGTGATCCGGATTATCGCCCATCTCTCGATGCACGCGCTCCATCGCAACCTGCATGTCTTTCGTGGGGCCGCCCCAGCGGGCGGAATAGACACCCGGTCGGTTATCCAACGCTGAAACGCAGAACCCGGAATCATCGGCCAGCGCGGGCAGTCCGGAAGCCCGGGCGGCAGCCAGAGCCTTGATAGCGGCATTGCCGGTGAAGGTCTCTTCCGTTTCTTCCGGCTCGGGCAGATCCAGCTCTGCGGCCGAGAGTACGGTGATTCCGCTCTTGGCTAGCAGGGTGGAGAACTCGCGGAGCTTGCCGGCATTATGGCTGGCGAGAACAATCTTCGAGCCGCGGGTAAGTGTACGCATCATGCAGTCTCCAGCGCTTTATTCTGCGATTCGAACAGTCGGGCCGTGCCGAGCTTCGCCAGCCGCAGAAGTTCGAAGAATTCGCTTTCCTGAAACGGTTTGTCCTCTGCCGTTCCCTGAATTTCGATGATGCCACCATCTGCTGTCAGGACGAAATTCGTATCTGCCTGTGCGCTGCTGTCCTCGATGTAATCCAGATCCAGCACGGCTCCGGTCTTCGTTAGCCCGCAGGAAACAGCCGCGACCTGTGCCGTCAGGGCCTGCGACCGTTTGGCTTTTTTTAGCGCCAGAGAGAGTGCCACCCAAGCGCCTGTGATGGATGCGCAGCGCGTGCCGCCGTCCGCATTCAGTACGTCGCAGTCGAGCGTGATGGTCCGTTCGCCGATTTTCTTCAGATCCACACAGGCCCGCAGCGAACGTGCGATCAGACGTTGGATTTCCTGCGTTCGGCCGGACTGCTTGCCTTTGGCCGCCTCGCGCTGCCCCCGGTTGTGCGTGGCGCGCGGGAGCATCCCGTATTCCGCCGTGATCCAGCCCTGTCCTTTGTTGCGCAGGAAGGACGGTACGCGGTCTTCGATCGTGGCCGTGCACAGGACTTCGGTTCCGCCAACGCGGATGAGGGCCGAACCTTCGGCATGGCGGGCAAAACCCGTCTCGATGGAAATAATGCGGCTTTCGTCCGGCGCACGTCCTGAAGGACGTTTGCCTGCGGTGTCTGTCATGTAAAAAGATCCTGTGGTCGAATATGTCCCGCCTCTACCGCGTTTGACGTGAAGGCATCCAGCCCCGACAGTTGGTTTTACCATGATGCGACCCCAGTCTTCCCTGTTCCGTCCCTCCATCCCGATGTCCCACGGACTGGGAGATCGGGAAGCCGCGATCTTGCGAGAAATCGTTGAGGAATATGTTGAAACCGGCGAACCTATCGGCAGCCAAACTCTGGCCCAGCGCCTGCAGCCTAGCCTGTCTCCGGCCACCATCCGCAATGTCATGGCGGAACTGGCCCGCGCCGGATTGCTGTTCAGCCCACATGTCTCGGCCGGGCGATTGCCGACCGAAAAAGGCGTTCGCCTGTTCGTGGATGGCCTGCTTCAGTTCAGTTCTTTGACGGAAGAAGACCGAGCGAGCATCGATAGCCGCCTTGATATTCATGGCCGCTCCTATCAGGATATTCTTTCCGAAGCGTCGTCCCTGTTGTCGGGCCTATCTTCTGCAGCTGGACTGGTGCTCGCTCCGAAATCGGATGCCACGCTCAAGCATATCGAGTTCGTGGCCCTCGGGCCGGGACGTGCTCTGGTGATTCTGGTTGGTTCGGACGGGCAGGTGGAGAACCGTATCATCGAGACGCCGCCTGGTGTTCCGCCCGCGGCGCTGGTCGAGGCTGGGAACTACCTCAATTCCTGTCTCGGTGATCTGACGCTCGGCAATCTTCGCGAACGGGTCCGGACGGAGATGGATGCTAGCCGTCACGAACTGGGAGCGCTGACTGCCAGCGTCATCGAAAGCGGACTGGCTACGTGGGATGCTGATGGAGGTACGCTGTTTGTGAAAGGACAGGGGAAACTGCTGGCCGATATCACTGAGATCGAACGCCTGACCAGTATTCGGATGCTGTTCGACCATCTTGAGACGCAGGAGACTATGCTCCAGCTTCTGCAACTGGCGGATGCGTCCGAAGGGGTGCGGATCTATATCGGGCGTGAAAGCGGCATGTTCGGGATGTCGGGCGTGTCCATGATCGTGGCGCCTGCCCGCAACGAAGCCCAGAAGATTGTAGGCGCCATTGGCGTGATCGGCCCGACCCGTCTGAACTATGGGCGGATCGTGCCGGTCGTGGACTACACTGCGCGGATGGTTGGGCGGCTTCTGGGCTGAGGTAACGCGGAAATACCGCTTGTCCCAGACCTGCATCTTTGTCACGAAATGACCCTTTTAGACGGGGGCGACGGCGGATACGGAACAATGCTATGCAGAAGCCATGACGCGACGTTCCTTCCGCTCCCATAATCCCCAAGGCTCTGGCAATCCACAGGGTCCTGGCGCTATGCCGCCCCGTCCTCCACGTTTCCGCCGCTATCGGCAGTCCTTGGCGATAATTGCCGGTGTAGGGCTGGTGGGGATCGCCGGAGCAGGGGTTCTGGGCTGGACGACCTATGCCAAGCTGGTGGCGGATCTGCCCAGCGTGGATAGTCTGCGCGCCTACCAGCCGCCGACCGTCAGTCGTATTTATGCTTCCGATGACCGTCTGATGGCGGAACTGGCCAATGAGCGCCGGATTTTTGTGCCGATCAACGCTATTCCTGAGCGCGTGAAGAATGCCTTCATCGCGACCGAAGACCATAATTTCTATACGCATGGCGGCGTGGATTTCATGGCGATCGGCCGTGCGGGCCTGACGGACATTTTTGCGCGTCATGGCCGCCGTCCGCTGGGTGCTTCGACCATCACTCAGCAGGTGGCGAAGGTCATGCTGCTCAACAGCAACGTCGTGAGCCTCGATCGCAAGATCAAGGAAGCCCTGCTTGCCATGAAAATGGAGCAGGTGCTGTCCAAGGACAAGATTCTCGAGATTTACCTGAACGGCATCTATCTGGGGAACGGCGCTTATGGTGTCGCCGCCGCCGCCCAGAGCTATTTCAACAAGCCGCTTGACCAACTGGATGATGCCGAGGCTGCTTCTCTGGCTGCTCTTCCTAAGTCGCCGACGAACTACAATCCGTTCCTGCACCCGCAGGCTGCGATGGCGCGCCGTAACCTTGTGCTGGACCTGATGGTTGAGGCCGGTGTGCTGACACGCCAACAGGCTGACCAGGAAAAGCAGGAGCCGCTGGTTCCGCAGCAGAAGCAGCGCTTCGGGCCTTTGCCGGATTCTGAATGGTTTGGTGAGGAAGTCCGTCGTCAGCTTATCGCCCAGTACGGACAGGATCGGGCGGCTCAGGGCGGCCTGGAAGTTCATACCAGTCTCGACCAGGGTCTTCAGGTTACCGAGACGCACCTTTTGCGTGAAGGGCTGATGAATTACGACCGCGTTCATAGCGGTTGGCGGGGCTCTCTGCGCAACCTACCGGACATTCAGGATGATGGTTGGGAAAGCGCGCTCGATCACGTTACTCCTCCCGGTGGTATGTTGCGGGAGTGGCGTCTGGCGGTTGTGCTTCCGGGTGGCACACATGTGGGCTGGATCGAGGAAGGCTTGGCCTGCAAAGGCGTACTTCTTGAGACGGATATTGCCTGGGCGCGCCGAATGCATCCGCTGCGGGGTGGTGATGTCATCATGATCGAGCCGCAGGAAGGCGGCTTCGCAGCCCTGCGCCAGATCCCGCAGGTTGAAGGCGCTGCTGTCACGTTGGACGTCCATACGGGCCGCGTTCTGGCGATGGTTGGCGGCTGGTCGTTCCATGAGAGCCAGTTCAACCGTGTAACGCAGGCACTGCGTCAGCCGGGATCGTCTTTCAAGCCTTTCGTTTATCTGGCTGCCATGGAAAAGGGGATTTCCCCCTCTGAGCGCTTCGATGATTCGCCTATTTCTTATGGTGACTGGCACCCCCAGAACTACGAGCATGATAACTGGGGCCCCACGACATTGCATGACGCGTTGCGTGAAAGCCGCAATCTGGTCACGATCCGGGTGGCCGCTCATCTCGGCATGAAGGCCGTCGCCGATACGGCTATCCGGGCCGGGCTGGTGGCACAGATGCCGCATGTGTTGCCTGCGGCGCTCGGCGCCGTCGAGACGACCGTCATGCGTGAGGCTGCGGCTTACGCCACTATCGCTAATGGCGGCCATATCGTCACACCGACCCTCGTGGACGACATCCAGGATCGTGCCGGAACTGTTTTGTGGCAGGCGGGTGGCCTGAAGCTGGGTACTGCCATGCAGGCTCCCCCTGCCGAACAGCCGGCTTCCACGGATGGCACGACGCCTCCCGCCCCTGCGACAGCTCCTCCAACTCCTTCCGTAACATCGGCGGTTCCCCTGCCGGGTAGTGTGCCTGTTCCGGCTCTGACGGATGTGCGGCCGATTCTAGCCAGCGAACAGAGTACCTTTCAGATCGTGAAGATGATGCAGGACGTGATCGCCCGCGGGACTGGTCGCATGGCAGGTGTGGGCATTGATCGCCCTATCGCAGGCAAAACAGGCACTAGTCAGGATTTCCATGACGCCTGGTTTGCCGGCTTCTCGCCTGATATCGTCACGGTTGTCTGGGTCGGTTTTGACACGCCCCAGACGTTAGGTCGCAATTCCGATGGTGGCCGCGTGGCCGGGCCGATCTGGAACCGGATCATGAAGGTTGCCCTGGCCAATCGTCCGAAGCTGGATTTCCGGGTGCCTGACGGCATCACGCTGGCCAGCTACGATACGGGACGCATCTCCGCGGTGGATGGCTTCAAGACCGATCAGGTTCCGGGCGCTTCCGTCGAACTACATGGTTTCGGCGCAGGTACGGAAGCCCTGACCGCCGCCGATACGGGCGTGGATAGTGTAATTTCGGATTCCGAAAGCGATATGGCCCAGACGCCCGGCCATGGCGGGGGAATGACCGGAACTGGCTCTGGAAGCAGTACGGCCGTAGCTCCGGGGCAGCCCCAGAAACCTGCTCCGTCTGATGGTGACATTGGCGTGGGTGGCCTATACTAAGACGCACCAGAACAGACCGAATGGGGCGGTGACAGGCCGCCCTTTCAGTGGAGGACATTATGTCGGCCGAAACCGAGGCCCTTTCAGAGCAGATCAAGCAGTCGGTGGCACTGCTGAGGAGGCATCTTTGACTGGGATGTCGCAACAACACGCCTCGCGGAACTAAATCACCGCGTTGAAGATCCTGACCTGTGGAATGATGCGGATGCTGCTCAGAAGCTGATGCGCGAGCGGACAACGCTTGCGAACCAGATTGAAGGAGTGCAGCGGATCGAATCCGAGGTTGAAGGCACGCTCGAACTAGTCGAATTGGCGGAAATAGAAGGGGACGAAAGTCTCGTCCAGGACGCCGTGCAGACTCTGCGCGCCATTGCTGAAGATGTTCGCAAGCGAGAAATCGAAAGCCTGCTCTCGGGTGAAGCGGACAGTAATGACTGTTACGTCGAGGTGAATGCGGGCGCCGGTGGTACGGAAGCCCAAGATTGGGCCGAGATGCTCCTACGCATGTACACGCGTTGGGCCGAGCAGCATGGCTATAAGGTCACCTTCATTGAAGGTAGCGAAGGCGAACAGGCCGGCATTAAATCTGCTACCATCCAGGTGAGCGGTCCTAATGCCTATGGCTGGCTTAAGACCGAGGCGGGCGTACACCGTCTGGTTCGGATCTCGCCCTTCGATGCGGCAGCCCGTCGCCAGACGTCGTTCGCGTCTGTCTGGGTCTATCCGGTCGTCGACGATTCGATCGAGATCGACATCAACGATTCGGATCTGCGCGTTGATACGTTCCGGGCGTCGGGTGCGGGTGGACAGCACGTCAACAAAACGGATTCGGCTATCCGCATTACCCATATTCCGACCGGGATCGTGGTGGCCTGTCAGACCGACCGTTCGCAGCATCGTAACCGGGCCAAGGCAATGGAAATGCTGCGGGCTCGGATGTACGAAGCGGAGTTGCAGAAGCGCGAAGCCGCTGCTGCCCAGACGGAGGCCTCAAAGACGGACATTGGCTGGGGGCACCAGATCCGCTCCTACGTCCTGGCGCCTTATCAGCTGGTCAAGGATCTGAGGACGGGGGTGGAGAAGGGGAATCCGGGCGCGGTGCTCGATGGTGCCTTGGACGACTTTATGTCGGCCTCTCTGGCCCAGAGTGTGGGAGCGACCCGATCCGAAGCTAGTGCCTCGGCCCAGTAGGGCAGAAAGAGGGATTGCAATCAGGATCCTGCAGGGTACCAGAACGGATAAAGTCGTTCTGGTACCCTGTTTTTTATGAAATCTGTCACAATAGGCAGAGAGAAATTGCGTCAAGCTGATTCTCTGCGATATTTTTGATCATGCGGCGATAATCAAAACCGAAGAATATGTCGTCATTATGAAAAAAACGTTTCGATAAAGGCAATAACCCGCTTGACAGCGGGGGGGTTAGACTGCCCAATCAGCATATCGGGTATGTTCTCAAAGCATGTGACGCATATTATGGGTCTGCGGTGAGGGAACCCGAGGGAAACACAGAAATCGGGGGCACCGCACCCGGCAGATGTGGATCAACGCCGGTGTCAGTGAGGGGTAAGAAGGTTTCGACATGAAGAGCTACGCCGCACAGCAGCGCAAGCCGACAGACTACATTGTCGCGATCGTCGTGGCCGTGCTGGCTATGGGCGCCGTGATCTATGCGCTCATGAGCGGTGCCGTGAGCAAGCTGGTCCAGGAAAAGCCGCCTATCAAGACGGAAGTCATCAAGGAACAGCCCAAGCCACCACCGCCACCGCCACCACCGCCGCCGCCGCAGATGGAGCAACCGCCTCCGCCGTATATTCCGCCGCCGAAGATCTCCGTGCCGCCGCCGCCCAAGGCGATCCAGCGTGTGACCCACGCCAAGCCGCCGCATCCGGTGCCGCCCAGCCCGACTCCATCGCCAGAGCCTGTTCCGGCTCCGCCGCAAGGACCGCCAGCTGAAGCAGTTCCAGATCACTCGGCTGGTGCACGACCGATCAACGGCGCACAGGCAGTCTATCCGGACGAAGCTATGGAAGAAAATCGCGAAGGTCATGTGACCGCGTCGTGTGACATTCTTCCGACAGGCAAGACGGCGAATTGTACCATTGTGAGCTCAAGCGGTGGCCACGAGTTCGTGGAAAGTGCGCTCGACTTCCTTCGTCGGGCCCGTTATCAGCCCGCCGTCGTGAACGGCGCTCCGGTAACAGAGCATCATCACGTGCTGCACATCGACTTTACGATGGGCGACGACTGATCTTTCGATTGCCGTCAAACAGAATTGCTCTGTCAGGTTCTCCAAACTTGGCAGGGCTCAGAAAAGGGCCGGTCTCCATATGGCCGACAACCCAGAAAGCTCAGAAAACGGGCATCTCTAACGAGGATATGGAGTTCATGACCAGACTGTTCCGCCTTCCTGCCCTTGCCGTTCCGACGAAGGCGCGTGCCGTCCGTGCCAGCGCACTGGCTCTGACGCTGGCCCTGGCTTCCGGTGCCGTTGCACCGGCCGTCGCTTTCGCCCAGCCGGCTCCGGCCGACCAGAGTGCTCCCGCAGCGGCTCCGGTGGATCCTTCTTCCAACCCGGCTGCCCCGACGACGTCTGCCGATCCGGCTGGCGCTCCGGCTGCAGCCGCTCCTAACGATGCTGGCGCTCCGGCCGACCAGAGCGCTCCTGCGACGACTCCTGCCGATGAATCTCCTGCCGCGGCCGCAACGCCGGGCGAGAGCGCAACAGCAACGCCGGAAGCTCCCGCTCCGCAGGGCAACCCGTACGGCCTCGGCGCTCTGTGGGCCAATGGTGATGCGATTGCCCGTGGCGTCCTGATCATCATGGTGATCATGTCCGCTGGTACCTGGATCATCATGGTCATGAAGTTCCTGGAACAGGGCCGTATGTTCGCGGCATCCAAGGAAGCTGCCCGCGAGTTCTGGACTAAGCCGTCCGTTCAGCAGGGTGCTGCATCCCTGAAGGCGTCTTCCCCGTTCCGCTACATCGCAGAGACGGGCATCGTTGCCGCCGAGCACCACGAAGGTTCCATGCGTGACTCGATTGATCTGCCGTCCTGGACTGAAATGTCCATTTCGCGCTCGGTCGATACCATTAACACTCGTATGCAGGGCGGACTCGCTTTCCTTGGTACGGTGGGTTCCACGTCTCCGTTCGTCGGTCTGTTCGGTACGGTCTGGGGTATCTATCACGCCCTGACGGCTATCGGCATCTCCGGCCAGGCATCCATTGATAAGGTTGCCGGTCCGGTTGGTGAGTCCCTCATTATGACGGCTATCGGTCTTGCGACCGCTGTTCCGGCCGTGCTGGGTTACAACCTGCTCGTCCGCCGCAACAAGGGTGCCATGGATCGCGTCCGCAACTTCGCTGCCGACATCCAGTCCGTCCTGATCGGTGGCTTCCGTCATGGCGTCAGCCCGGAGCAGGGCAGCATGTCTGTTCCGACCACCATCACCACCAGCGAGCGGATCTGATCCTATGGGAATGAACGTCGGAGGAGGCGGCGGTGACGACGAGGTGGTGTCGGCAATCAACACCACTCCCCTCGTCGACGTCATGCTGGTGCTGTTGATCATCTTTCTGATCACCATCCCCGTCGCCACGCATACGGTGAAGGTCAAGCTGCCGGTTGATGCTAATCAACCGACACAGACCAAGCCGGGCAACGTTGTTCTGGCCGTGAATGCGAACGGTCAGGTGTTCTGGGACACAACACTCGTTCCGAACCATACCGAACTTCTGAACCGTCTCGTCGAGGCGGCAAAGAAAAAGCCGCAGCCGCAGATCCAGATCCGCGGTGACCAAGCTGCCAAGTATCTGGCAGTCGGCCAGGTGGTTGCAACCTGCCAGGAAGCAGGGATTGCCCACGTGGACTTCATTACCGAGCAGCCTCACTCGAACTGAGGTCGTGTCGGGTCGTTTTGAATAAAACGGCCCGTTCCTGCTTTCACGTCACCCTTTTGGAGAACCGCCGTCATGGGCATGAGCGTCGGATCTGACAGCACGCACGAAGACGAAGGCATTGTCGATATCAACACCACGCCGTTGATCGACGTGATGCTGGTGCTGCTGATCATGCTGATCATCACCATCCCACTTCAGACACACTCGGTGGCGATCGATCTGCCTCAGGGCAATCCTCCTCCATCGACCGAACAACCCAAGCTTGTGACCGTCAGCATCGGCTACGATAATAGCATTTCTTGGAATAACGAGCCGATCACGTCCGAGGCCGCTCTTCAAGCCCATTTCGAAGCTGCCGCAGCAATGCCGGATCAGCCTGAAATGCATATCCATCCCGATCGTCTTGCCGACTATAAGACGGTGGCCCATGTTATGGCAGATGCACAGCGTCTCGGCATGACCAAGCTGGGGATTGTCGGTCTGGATCAGTTCATGGAAGGACAGTAATTCGTGTTTTTGTCCCTTTGCCGCCGTCTGAGCGCCCGTAATCTCCTGCTGGCCGGTGTTTTCGGTATCGCCGCTCTTGCTGGCTCTGCTCATGCTGACGATGTCCTCGGCCAAGCCGTGGGCAAGGACCTTCAGCAGGCCCAGAGTGCCCTGGCATCCAAGAACTACGCCAAGGCGATGGAAGCCGTCGACGCCGCAGATGCGGTCAAGGGCAAGACTGATTACGAAGCCTACACCACGGCCCAGATGCGTGCGGCTATCGCCGCACAGTCCGGCAACACGGATGCTGCCATTAGGGCCTATGATGTCCTAATCAATAGCTCCCGTACGCCGAAGACCGCCAAGGGTCAGATGCTGATGGCGCAGGCTACGATGGCTTACAGCGCCAAGCAGTACGCCCGCGCTATTCCTGCGACCGAGCGTTATCTTAAGGAATACGGCGTTGATCCGCGCATGCAGACGATGCTGATTCAGTGCTACTACCTACAGCAGGACTGGAAAGGCACTGCCAAGGCAGCTCAGGAACAGGTGGACGCCACAATTAAGGCTGGCAAGATTCCGCCTGAGAACCAGCTCCAGATGCTGGCTACAGCCTATACGAACCTGAAGGACGCGGATGCTAAAACGCATGCTTATGTCCTGCTGGCGAAATATTATTCCAAGCCTGACTACTGGTCGATGTTGATCCACGATTTGGTGGCCAACCCGAATCTTTCGCCGCCGCTTGTTTTCTATGTCGAGCGTCTACGTCTGGCGACCGGTGTGCTCAAGGATCCGTCCGATTATCAGGATATGGGTGAGCGCGCGGTCCAGATGGGCCTACCCCAGTTGGCACTCAACCTGCTGAACCAGGGTTATGCCAATCATTCGCTCGGCAATGGGCCGACCGCAGCGGCAGACGCGAAGTTCCATGCTTTTGTGGCTCAGCAGGCTTCAACGAACCGGAGCCAGCTGGTTACTGCCGTCACCCAGGCTGCTTCTGCGTCGAACGCAGGCCCGGCTCTGACCGCTGGTTACAATCAGGTGCTGAACGGACAGGTCGATGCCGGTCTGGCTCTGATGAAGACAGGATTGGGCAAGAACCCGCGTTATCCGGATCTGGCTCAGGTCGAATACGGCATGGCGCAGATGGACGGTGGCCAGAAGGCTGAAGCCATCAAGACTTTTGCTTCCGTGCAGGGCAATGGCCCGGCCAAGGACGTTGCTGAACTTTGGTCGCTGCTGCTGTCGCGTCCTGCGAAATAAAATATCCGTTTTAGAGAAGTATAGAAAAGCCGGGGGTTCTGCCCCGGTTTTTTTTGTGTTCAGAACGGTAGGATTGCGTCCATGACCTGCTGGCCATAACGGGGTGTCTGAAGCTGCGTGAGAGTCCCGCGGCCGCCATAGGAAATCCGCGCTTCCGCCATCCGGTCATGCGTCACGGTATTGTCAGCCGTGATATCCTGTGGCCGGACGATGCCACTGACCCCCAGTTCCCGCAACTCGCTGTTCACCCGGACTTCCTGCTTTCCCATCACGACGAAATTGCCGTTGGGCAGGACCTGAGTGATCGTTCCTGCCAGACGCAGGGTCACGGTCTCGTTGCGGGCGATTTTTCCGGTTGCGCCAGAATCGCTGCTACTGGCGGTGCTCAGGCTGTTCGCGCCCGTAATGGCGCTGATGACCTTTCCCTTGATCCCGAACAGATTGGGAATGCCGAATTTCTCGTCAGCGGTGCGGTCGGCAGTTGTTCCGTTGTTGAAGGCGGCGTTGTCGGTGATATCCACGATGATCGTGACCAGATCACCCACCTGCGATGCCCGCTGATCCTTGAAGAATGCCTTGCTGCCCGAACGCCAGAGGCTCGCGGCCTCATCGGGGGGGGGCTGGAGCGGTGGCATCGGCATGGTGACGGGGCGATAGGAATTGGCCAGTGTGGGATCGGTAATGGATGTCATGCGGGGAGGTCGCCCGATCTCCGACATTTGGGCGAGGGAGTTACAGGCTGACAGGGTCGGCAAAAGTCCGAGCAGTCCTAGAGTACGAACAGAATGTCGAAAAGCGTGCCGCATGGGAAAGTTGAGATCCGTCAGTTCCGTATGATCTCAAGCAAACACGATAATGGTAAAAAACCTGTTAAGACGTCGTTATTCAGGTCTTCTGAAAAGACTCGGACTTCGTCTGCATCTGACGGGAAGACTGTTTGCATGTGACGGCTTCTGCTTGTTCTTTGCCCTGTCCGGGGACGTGATCGAAAATAGTATGGCGTGGTCGACATGCCTGATGGCCCGGACCTATTCTGTCGGGAGAATGCCTCATGCCAATCGTTTCAGTTTCTTTCCATGCGGATGTGTTCTCCGCATTCCTGTTCTGAAATGGCACTGCGGATTCTGCTAACCGGCGGACAGGGATTCGTCGGTCAGCATCTCAAGGCGCGTTTGCAAGACTGCATTTCCGGTCACGCCCTACTTGAAGATCCAATGGGCCTTCGGGACCGCGTTGCCGTCGAACGGTTCGTGAAAGACAAAAAAAACGACGCCTGTCTACATCTGGCCGCCGTGTCCTCGATTGTTCGTGCAAAAGCGGAAAATGCTGAGGCCTAGACCGTGAATCTCGATGGAACGCTTATCCTGCTCCAAACCTTCGAAACCGACGCTCCTCAGGCCAGTTTCGTGTTTGTTTCGACAGCCGCGATTTACGGCGCCAGTTTTTCCTCGGGGTAGCCACTCCATGTGTTCGCCGTCATCGCGCCGGTTAATGCTTCTGCGTCCAGCAAGACCACGGCGGATCTGGCGATTGGTAACTTGATTCAGGAGGGGCTGCATGGCGTGTGTCTACGTGCTTTTACCTCAGTTGGAACGGCACAGGATGAAGACGCTATTCTACCATTCCTTGTGGCACAGGTCGCTCGGATCGAGGCGGGACAGTAGGCCCCCGGCCATTATTGTGGGCCATCCGGATGCCGGTTTTGACATAACCGACGTTCGTGATGCCTGTGACGCTTATATTGATGCGCTTGCCCTTCCCCTTCCCCAGCCTCTGCCGAACGGAACGATTCTAAACATCTGTTCCGGTGTGAACCGGAGCGCGCAGTCCATGGCGCATGTTCTGTTGGAGGTCGCCGGGATTTCCGCCTCTCTTGAGGTTGATGCCACGATCGTCTGTCCGTCCGATCTTCCGTCCGTTCAGGGCAACCCCGCCGCTGCTCGCCAGGCACTGGGCTGGGCGCTGCGTATTCTGTGGCATGAGCTCTGGTCATCGTTCTCAGTGACTGGCGTTACCGAAACAGGTCGTAAAGTCCTGCTTTCGAGATTGTCAGGTGCTGGACAGCGCCTGAACGCGTTGTCATTCTTCCCGCAGAACCGGCAACCGGAGTGCGTATAATGACAGACCCTTATGATACCGAAATTACGGTGCTCGCCTGTGCGAGTGGACTGACCATTCCTGTTGAATTTCACGCCGGCGTGCGGGCCAACCTCGATCTTTTGCGCAGCTATGGTGCGTTGATCGAAGGGGTGGACCTGTCAGATCGCCTCGAACCTGCCTTCCGGTACGAACCGTGAGCGGCCTTCAGCAGCGCACTCTCGCCCTCGCGGCCAGTGTGCGCAAAGGCGAGATTTCCGCCCGCGACCTTACCGTGAAGACCCTGGCCGATATCGAGGCACGGGACAAAGATTATAACTGCGTCACGCGCTTGTTGATGCATCGTGCGCTGGAAGCTGCCGAGCGGGTGGATCGTCTGGTGTTGCAGGGACAGGATCCGGGGCCGCTTGCCGGGGTGCCTTTTGGCATCAAGGATCTGTTCGATGTGCGTGGTGAAATCACGACGGCCGGATCAAAGGTTCTCGCCAATGATCCGCCCGCCACGCAGGATGCAATACTTGTTGCTCATATGATCGCAGCCGGGGCCATTCCCATTGCGCTAACGAACATGGACGAGTTCGCCTACGGGTTCGCTACGATCAACGCCCATTACGGCAATACCCGCAATCCGCATGCTCCCGAGCGTCTGGCTGGTGGGTCGTCAGGAGGTTCTGCAGCCGGTGTGGCGGCGCGGATGTTTTCTCTTGGTCTTGGGTCCGATACGAACGGCTCTATCCGTGTTCCGGCATCGCTTTGCGGGATCTGGGGGTTGCGAGCGACTCAGGGACGTTTATCGGTTGAAGGCAGTTATCCGTTCGTACCGAGTCTCGATACGGTTGGCCCGTTTGCCGACAGTGCGAGGGGCCTGAAAGCCTGTTTTGAAGCCCTCTGCGCCAGATCGCTGACGGATGTGGATGTGGGTAGTTTGCGCATTGCTCGTCTAGGCGGATGGTTCGGCGAGAATATGTCTACGCCAATGAAGACCGCGATCGATACACTCTCCATGGCGCTGGGAGCCGCGGATGTTGTCGAACTTCCGGAAGTGGCGCGAGCGCGGGCTGCGGCTTTCGTTATCAGCGCCTCCGAAGGGGCGGGGCAGCATCTAAAACGCCTGCGCACACAGGCCGCAGACTATGATCCCGCTGTCCGGGATCGCCTGTTGGCCGGGGCTCTTCTGCCGTCCACGCTGATCTTTCAGTCTCATCGCTTGCGTCACTGGTTCCGCGACCGGATGCATGAGGCTTTTGCGAAGACGGATATCCTGCTGGCCCCCGCGCTTGTCGGTGAGGCACCGCGTTTCGATCAGCCGGAAATCGAAATCGGCGGCAAGATGGTCTCTGCTCGTGCCAACCTGGGGCTTTACACTCAGCCCCTGACGCTTGCGGGTTTTCCGGTTCTGACGGTCCCGATGAAGGTTCCGGGACTGCCGCTTGGTGCGCAGCTGATTGCGCGGCCGGGCCGCGAGGACCAGCTCTTTGCTTTGGCTGAAAAGCTGGAAACGGATGGGCTGGCGGAAGCCCGTCTGATCTGACTTAGGGCTGCTTCAGCGCCTCGGCCATTTTCGTGTGGTCGAGGCGCTTTTCCCATGCGGCAATTAGAACCGGGGCAACGCAGTTGCCTGCGAAATTTCCTACTGCCCGTGCGATTCCTGCAAACCAGTCCACGGCCAGCAGCATCACCAGACTTGCGGGCGGAATGGATGGCACGCTCGCCAGCGTTGCCGCCAGAATGACGATTGCAAAACCCGGAATTCCGTGCGCCCCTTTGGACGTGATGAGCGCCGTCACTAGCAGTGTTGCAATCTGCCAGATTGTCAGGTGTGCTTCGGTGGCATTGGCCAGAAAGATGACCGCCAGTCCCAGATAGATCGATAGCGCATCCAGATTGAGCGAATACCCGGCCGGGACCACGATGCCCACGACCTGACGCTCCACTCCGAGTTTTTCGAGCTTGCTCATCAGGCTGGGCAAAACCGCGTCCGATGCTGTGGTCGTGGCGACGATCAGCAGCTCTTCGCGGAAATAACGCGCAAACCGCGCCGGATTGACTCCTGCAAACCGTAGCCCACCACCCAGCGCGCCAATGATAAAGAGACCAACCAGCAGGAAATACAACAGTGTAAATCCGGCCAGATGCCCGATGGTCCCCAGTCCGTAACGTGCTGTTGTTGTCACCATCGCTCCGAACACGCCCAGAGGGGCTACGCGGATGATGACGCCCATCATGCGTGAAAACAGTTCGGAGATGCTTTCGATCAGCCGGATTAGAGGTGCGCCGCGCTCTCCCATGCCGTTCAGGCAGCACCCCGCAAAAACCGCGAAGACGAGAATCTGGAGGATGTTCCCCTGTGCGAAAGCTTCAGCAGGGGTGCGCGGCACGAGCGAAAGTAGAAATCCGCTGATGCCTCCGGCCCGCAGGTTCTGTGCATGGTCGCCATAGGATGCGATCATCCGCGCATCCTCGGCTGTCGGCACAAACCCGACGCCTCGGCCGATGCCAAGTTCCATCGCCACCAGAACTGCTACGCCAAGTGCGAACGTCGTCATGATCTCGAAATAGATTAGGGCCTTTCCTCCCAGTCGCCCGACTGTTTTCAGTGATCCGGCCCCGAGAATCCCGAGTGTTACGATACAGAAGAGCAGTGGCCCGACCGCCATGATGATGAGCTGCATGAACAGCGTCGTCATCCATCCCACATCATCCGCAAGGGCGGGGAAGAACAGTCCGGCCCCAAGCCCTAGAACTGTCGCCAGTACGACTTGCGCGAACAGGTTTTCAGTCAGAGCTCTCACCATGCTGCAACGGCTCCGTCGCTGCGGGGATCAGTGGCACCTTCGAGTCGCCCATTTTCGTGACGGATCAGCGCGCCGGCGTGACCCATGATGATGGACTGTTCGGAGAGTGCTTCGACGGTATGTCCGGCCGCCTCAAGCTGCGACATGACATCCGGACTGAATCCCGGTTCCACCTTGAGCGACAGGCTCTCGTCTCCCCAGGTTCGCCCGAGTAGCCAGCGCGGACGGCAGATTGCTTCCTGAAGCGGTACCCCATAGCGGACGTGACGACTGAAGATCGCGGCCTGCGTTTGGGGCTGCCCTTCGCCGCCCATGGTGCCGTAGACCATTGTTCGGCCGTCCTGCAGCCGGGCGGCAGCCGGGTTAAGTGTATGAAACGGTTTGGCCCCGGGGCGCAGGATGTTCCAGCCGGAGTGCTCCAGTCGGAAGGATGATCCGCGATTCTGCCAGAACAGGCCGCTCTGCGGCAGCATCACGCCGGAGCCGAACTCGAAATAGAGGCTCTGGATCATGCTGACCGCGACGCCATTGCGGTCGATTGCACCCATCCAGGTTGTGTCGCCCCATTGCGTTTTTTCGGTCCAGGGCGTGGCGTGGGTCATGGAAATACGGGACGCCATCGCTTCCAGCCGTGCCGGATCGGCCAGTAGCTCCCGGGCCAGTGCTTCGGAGTGCTCGCTACCATCCGTATGGCGGTTGCGATAGAGGAACGCCTGTTTGGTGGCTTCGACCAGGCCATGCACATGTGCAAAGCTCTCCGGCCCGTCCGTACGGCTCAGATGATCCGACAGGGCCAGGATCAGAAGCGATGATACGCCCTGCGTGGGAGGGGCAGTATTGTAAAGAAAGCCGTCGCTGGTCTGCGCATGCAACGGTTCCTTGACCTCTGCCCGATGCGCCAGAAGATCCAGAGACCGTACCGGACTGCCCGCCGCCGCAAGATCGGCGGCCAGACTGCGTGCCAGAAGCCCATTATAGAAACTGCGCAACCCGTCCCGGTTCAGCATCCTCAGCGTCTGGGCCAGTTCGGGTGATTTGCGGATACTGCCCGCTCTCCATGGCTTGCCGTCGGGAAAGCAGATTCGCGCCAGCGTCGGGTTCGACATCAGCTCCGGCTGTTTCTGCGCCAGAAGTGCTCCCTCGCTTTCGGAGACCACTCGCCCATGTTCGGCATAATGGATGGCATCCCGCAGTAGCCGGTCCAGCGGGAGCGGGTCGCGGATCTCGCTGCTCAGTTCCAGTGCTGCCTCCCAGCCCGAAACTGTTCCCGCCACCGTGTTGGCGGCCAGACCGCCACGCCAGGGTATGGTAGTGTGTCCGGCATCGGCATAAAGCGTATGTTCCGCTCCCATGGCCAGTGCACCGCAGGCGTCGATGGCCATGGTGCGCCCATCGGGATAGCAGATCAGCCAGAACGCATCGCCACCCAGCCCGGTCATGTGCGGGTAAACCACTGCCAGCGTGGAGGCCGTAGCCACGACCGCTTCGATCGCCGTTCCGCCTTCGCGCAGAACATCCAGCCCCGCCTGGCTGGCAAGATGATGTGGAGACGTAACCATTCCGCCCAAGGCGTTGGGAGTTAGCATGGCAGAGGAGTCCTTACAGGGGCAGGAGATCGGATTGCAGGCGTGGAATATGGGCGCACAGCGTCCGGATGAGCAGTTCTTCCGGGCCCTGCGCGGTCTGATGACGGGTAGAGGCGATGAACTCCACCTGTGGCATCTCCGGTAGCAAACCCTGCGCACAATGGGGCAGATGTTCCGCATTGCGCAGAAAAGCTGGCTGCGGCGTCACGCCATATCCGGCGCGCACAGCTGCCAGAAGCGCGCTCAGGCTGCCGCTGGTAAAGGCCAGATGCCAGGCGCGTCCGGATTTGTTGAGTGTTTCGATCGCCAGGCGGCGGGTGACGCTGCCATCGGGGAATGTCACGAGGGGAATGGACTGCTCTGTCGGAAATTCTACCTCCGCGGATGCGTACCAGCGCATGTCCTCGGTCCACAGCTTCTGGCCACGTGTCTCCGTCGTGCGCCGCATCCCGCACCAGACGTCCAGTTCTCCTTGGTCCAAAAGATGCGCCAGATATGCCGAAAGACCGACCGTCATGGTGATCTGAAGCGACGGATGTGACGCACGGAATGTACCCAAAATTTCGGGAAAGCGCGTTAGGAGCAGGTCTTCCGTCACACCCAGCCGGATCGTCCCGCGCGGTGCGCCCTGTCGGAAGTGGGACAGGATGCTGTCCTCGCATTGCAGAAGCTGCCGGGCCAGACCGATCAGCGCCGTGCCATCTTCCGTCAGCCGAACGCTTTTGGTGCTACGGGCCAGAAGGCGCGTACCAAGCTGCTCCTCCAGTCGGCTGATATGCTGGCTGATGGTGGACTGGCTCACTCTCTGGCTCTGTGCGGCGGATGTGAAATGCAGCGTTTCCGCGACCGCCAGAAAGGATTGCAAATGGAACGGATCGAGATGCATCTGATCTTTCATGCCAATATGTGGGACCATATTTATTGGCAGGTCAACTTGATCTGCCTTCGTTATGAGCGCAAAGTTTCCCTTCTTTGATACGTTCCGGACAGGAGCCCTCATGACAGCCCACGGAGCCCGCGCCGTCGAGCGGTGCCGTATTCTCGCGGATGGCTCTTTCAGCGAGACGCCAGGCAGTCTGTTCCGATTCTGGCTCGGTCCTGCCTACCAGCGGACTCTCACGCAGGTCGCGCAATGGATGGAAGAGGCTGGTCTGAGCACGCGTCTGGATGCGACCGGAAGTCTGATCGGACGCTATGAAGGGCTGACGCCCGGCGCTCCGGCGCTGATGATCGGCTCCCATCTCGATACCGTCCGTAATGGCGGGGCTTTTGACGGAAATCTGGGCGTCATGCTGGGGATCGAGCTTGTTTCAGCCCTGAATGCAGAAGGCACGCGCCTGCCATTCGCCATCGAAATCATGGGCTTCGGGGACGAGGAAGGCTCGCGTTTTGCGGCTCCCATGATCTGCTCTCGCGCTATGGCCGGCCTGATCGATTCCATACCTGCACACATGACCGATGCGTCCGGGATAACCATGGCCGACGCCATGATCCGCTCCGGTCTCGATCCCGCACGTCTGACCGAAGCTGCCCGTCGCTCCGACGAACTGGTTGCCTATATTGAACCTCATATCGAGCAGGGTCCCGCGATTGAAAGCGCGGATGGCGAAATCGGCGTTGTCACAGCCATCGCTGCCCAGACCCGCCAGGGCGTGACCGTCACCGGCCAGTCCGACCATGCGGGCACGACTCCAATGAGCATGCGTCAGGATGCACTTGCAGCAGTGGCTGAAATGATCCTGGCGGTCGAACGCAATGGTGCCTCAGGCGGCGCGACGCAGGTCGCTACGGTTGGTCAGATCGACGTTACGCCAAACACGTCAAATGTTATTCCCGGTGAAGTCCGCTTCTCGCTCGACATGCGGGCCGAAACCAACGAGGCCCGTGATGCCATGGCCGAGGCGATCCGGATGGATCTATGTACTATTGCGGCTAAGCGTAGTTTGGGGATTACGTTCGACATGCCGCAGTATCTGCCCGCCGCCGCCTGCGCACCCGAACTTGTGGCAGGTTTGGCGCGGGCCGTCACAAGCGTTACAGGTCGTCCGGCCCAGCGCCTTCTGAGCGGTGCCGGTCATGACGCCATGGCCATGGTCGATCTGTGTCCGATGGGGATGTTGTTCATCCGCAGTCCCGGCGGCCTTAGCCATCACCCCGATGAAACCGTTCGTGTGGGAGACGTCGAGCTCGCCCACCGTGCCCTGCTCGCCTTCGTCAAGGAGTTCCAGTCATGAGCCAACCCTCAACTTTCGCACAGCTTGACCCGCCGTCCCGCCTGCTGATGGGGGCGGGGCCAACTAACGTCCATCCGCGCATCCTGCGCGCCATGTCCTATGACGTGATCGGCCAGATGGACCCGGAAATGACCGCCTATATGGACGAGGTCATGGCCCTGTACCGCGAGGTCTTCCGCACGAAAAATCACTGGACGCTGCTGGTGAACGGCTCGGCTCGTTCGGCTATTGAGGCTGCGCTTGTCTCGCTTGTCTCGCCGGGTATGAAGGTCGTCATTCCGCGTTTTGGCCGCTTCGGCCTGCTGCTGACGGAAATCGTCCATCGTTGCGGCGGCATTCCGTGCACGGTGGATGTAGAGTGGGGGGAGGTCGTCGATCCGGCCCGCATCGAAGCCGCTATCATCGAACACAAGCCGGGTCTGGTCGCCTGCGTGCATGGTGACACGTCCACGACGACCGCCCAGCCGCTCGAAGAGATCGGCCGGATCTGCCGCAAACATGACGTGCTGTTCTATGTGGATGCCACCGCGACCCTCGGCGGCATGACGTTCGAGACCGATGCCTGGAACATCGACGTCGCTACGGCAGGGCTTCAGAAATGCCTGAATGGCCCTCCGGGTTCCGCGCCGATCACGCTCTCGGATCGTGCCGTCGCCGCCATTCTCAAGCGCCGCCATGACGAAGCTGGGATCGCCACTGGTCAGCCTCAGGGTGAGGGGCCGGTCATCCAGTCGAATTATTTCGATCTGGCGATGTTGATGAACTACTGGTCTCCGGCCCGGATGAACCATCATACCGAAGCCACGTCCATGCTCTACGCCGCGCGCGAGACGGCGCGTCTGGTCGTGGAAGAGGGCGTGGAGGCCCGTGTTGCGCGCCATGTCAGGGCAGGACACGCCATGGTCGCCGGGCTGCGGGCCATGGGGCTGAAGGTCTATGGTGACGACACCACCCGAATGAGCAACGTCACCGGCGTCTGGGTGCCTGACGGCGTGGACAATGCCCGCATCCGCGAACTGATACGAGACGATTTCGGCATCGAAATCGTCTCGTCCTTCGGACCGCTGACCGGGAAAATCTGGCGCATCGGGGCGATGGGCATCAACGCCCGTAAGGACAAGGTACTCCTTACGCTGGCCGCGCTTGATTCCGTTCTGGCCGGCGAAGGCGTGATGCTGAATCGTGGTGCGGGCGTGGATGCCGCCCGTGCTGCCTGGGACGCGGCCTGAGCAATTTTCGGGCCGGAAGCTCTATTTCGGATGGTTCTTCCGGCCTGAACCACTTTTCTTTCCGCCGCCGTCGTCCTTGTTGACCGTGGCCCAGGCGCGGCGCTTCGCTTCTTTTTCGGAGATGCCGCGCTTTTCGTAGCTCTCCTCGATATGCTCCGCTTTGCGTTTCTGTTTGTCGGTATAGGCTGACTTGTCCCCACGAGGCATGATCCTGCCCTCCTGCATGAGATCCGGTCCTCTCTACGCCCGAACCCGGCATGCGTTTTCCGGTTCTGTGTCCCTACACAAACAGGTGTGAGGGCAGGGGAGCGGGCTTGATCCGAATCCCGCATGGGGCGACCATCTCCGGACATATTTTCGGCCGGAGAACACGCAGAATGTCGCTCGTCTTCCATCAAACGCCCGAATGCGCCGCCATCTGGCGAGAGAAATTTGCCAGCGCCCGACCGGACATGCCGTTTCATGTCTGGCCTGAAACCGGCCCGAAAGAGGATGTCCGCTATCTCGTGGCGTGGAAGACGCCGGACGATCTCGCCACGCTTTTTCCTAATCTCGAGGTTTTGTTTTCGCTGGGCGCGGGAATCGACCAGCTTAACCTGGCCAATATTCCCCCCGGTGTGCAGATCATCCGCATGGTGGAGAACAGTCTGGTTGAGGGCATGATCGAATATGTCCTGTGGGCGGTTTTCTCCTGCCACCGTGACATGTTCCGCTATGCCCGGCAGCAGCGTGAGCATGTCTGGAACGGTTCGCACAACCGGCCTGCGAGGCTCTATCGCGTCGGTGTCATGGGAATGGGAGAACTGGGCAGCCCCGTTCTGGAGAAGCTCGTCGCCCTCGGATACGACTGCCGGGGCTGGAGCCGCAGCCGCCGGGAGGTCGCGGGCGTGACATCCTTTGCCGGAGAAGCGGAGCTGGACGAGTTTCTGGCGCAGACCGACATTCTGGTCTGCCTTGTCCCGCTCACGGAAGCTACACGCGGCATCCTCAACCGCGACCTGTTCGAAAAACTGCCGAAAGGCGCGTGCATCATCAACTGCGGACGCGGCGGCCATCTGGTGCAGGACGATCTGATCCCGGCCCTCGACAGTGGCCAGCTGTCGCAGGCGGTTCTCGATGTCGCCACGCCCGAACCGTTGCCCGCCGAACACCCGTTCTGGGATCATCCCCGCATTTTCCTGACACCGCATATCGCCAGCGCCGCACAGTCGGACAGCGCGGCCGAGGTCGTTCTGGCCAATCTGCGCCGCTACGAAGCGGGCGAGTCCGTGACCGGCGTCATCGACACAGGACGCGGTTACTGAAGATGCGGGCCGGTTTTTACATTTTCCGGCTTGCCAACCCTGAAGGGCTCGGTTAGAACGCGGCCACCTTGATGGGTGCGCCGGTGTAGCTCAGCTGGTAGAGCACGTCATTCGTAATGATGGGGTCGGGAGTTCGAATCTCTTCACCGGCACCATCAAGGTCTTCCGAAAATACCGGATTAGAGATACCTTTCTGCTGTCATGCAGACGGAGAGATTATCAATTGCGCGGCTTTCCGGATCTTCACAAGTTTTCAAAATATTGCCGATAAATCCGGCTTCCTCTGGGCAATCCGCCTGAGATGGGACTACGATGAGTCCCGATATCCCGATGCGGAGGGCTGCCTGTAGAGGGCGGACTGTCAAAAGACTGCTCCCTGCGTTAGGTTAGGAGCCCGATGTCTGACCGTTTTCATAAACGACTGTGGCGCAACGCCGTCAGCTTTTCCCGTAGTCAGGAGCCCCACGCATCCATCCATGCGGTGGAAGGTCTGCGCGAATGCCCGACTTGCGGTCTCTTCCAGCACGTTCCGCGCCTGAAACCTGGACATCTCGCCGAATGTCTGCGCTGCGGTTGCCAACTTGCCCGCCGCCGCCGGACATCTCTGATCGGTGCTCCAGCCGCATTCTGCATCACATCCGCCGCGCTCTACGTCACGCTCCTCATCAGTTCCCTCATGACTCTGAACGTCTACGGACGTGAAAACACGGTTTCGCTGATGAGCGGCCCGATCGAACTTGGCCATCAGGGTTATGGCGCGATCGGCGTTCTCGTCGCCCTGGTGACGATCATTATGCCCGGCCTCATCATCGGTCTGATGGCAGCTATTCTCTATGGCGCTTCCCGCCCCCAGATGCCTGACTGGACCCCCCGTCTTCTTACTTGGTACGACCGTCTCCGTGGCTGGTCGATGGTGGAGGTGTATGTGCTCGGCGTTCTGGTGGCATACACCAAGCTCGTGGACCTTGCTCTCGTTGTCCTTCAGCCAGGTGTCTATCTGCTGGGTGGCCTGATGCTGAGCATGGCCGCTGTGGACTCGACCTTCGATGCCGAACGGATTTGGCGCAGCCGCGACATCCGTCCCCAGCTCGATGATCACCAGGGCCATCTTCTGGATGTCGCCCATCTGGACGCTCGTAATGGCGTCATCCCACCCGTGGAGAACATGCTGTCCTGCCACGCCTGCAATCTGGTCGTGGCTTTCGATCATATTGTGCCGCAGGAACAGGATATGGGCGATTGCCCTCGCTGCGGGCAGATCCTGCGTCGCCGTAAACCGCAGAGCATGGCCTCGGCCACATGTCTTCTCGTAGCCAGCGTCGTTTTCTACCTGCCGGCCAACCTGCTGCCTGTCATGACCTACACCAAGGTCGGCCATGGTGCGCCCAGCACAATCATCAGCGGTGTGATCGAACTGTGGCAGGCGGGAATGATTCCGCTGTCCCTGCTGGTTCTGTTCGCCAGTATCACCGTGCCCGTTCTTAAGATCGTTGCTCTGACGATCATGATCATAAGCCCCCGCTTTGGAGGCCGCTGGCAGCTCAGGTATCTGGCGAAACTCTACCGGCTTGTCGTCATTATCGGCCGCTGGTCCATGATCGACGTCTTCATGATTTCCATCCTCGTCGCTGTTGTGCATTTCGGCTTTCTGGCCAATGTTACTGCCGATCCGGGAATGGTCTGCTTTGCACTGGTCGTGATCTTGACCATTTTTGCCGCAGAGCTTTTCGATCCCCGCGGCATGTGGGATGCAGCCGGCCTCAACGGTGCGGTCGCAGGCCCCGCAGCGGATATCAGGGAGCCGGAGACGCCGTTTCCGTCCGATCCTATGCTTCGCCTGCCTTCTTCTGACCCTACTGATATGGAGCCTGGACGCCCGTGAGCGATTCCCGAAACAACCGGGGGGAGCCAACGGTCTCGCCGAAGGAAGCCCCGGTGCGCCGTACCCGCTTCTCCCTCATTCTGCTGATTCCGGTGGTGGCCATCCTCATCGCCGGATGGCTGGCGTGGGAGCATTTTGCCACGCGTGGCCCCGTCATCACCATCACGTTTGAGACGGCAGATGGCCTGACGCCGGGCCAGACGCAGGTAAAGAACAAGGCTGTAACGCTGGGTACGGTGCAGGACATCACACTGAGTGACGACATGAAACATGTCGACGTTACGGTGCAAATGAACGCCAACAGCGCACATATTCTGACCGACCACACCCGGTTCTGGGTCGTGCGTCCGCGGATCAATGGCGCCAGCATCACCGGCCTCGATACATTGTTCTCCGGCGCCTATATCGCCTTGGATCCGGGAAGCGATGACGGCCACTACCAGAAGTCCTTCAAGGGCCTTGAATCGCCGCCGGGTGTGCGGTCCGACCAGCCAGGCGAAACGTTCTGGCTTGTGTCCCAGTCGTTGGGCTCGCTTGGTCCGGGATCGCCGGTCTTTTTCCGCGATCTTCAGGTGGGTGAGGTGCTGGGCTACACGATGCCGCCGGGTGGGATGGGGCCCATCGTCATCCAGGCTTTCGTCAAGGAGCCCTATGACCACTATCTGCGCACGGACAGCCGGTTCTGGAACGTCTCAGGCGTTCAGGTCGGCCTTGGTGCCGGTGGTTTGCAGGTCCAGCTCAAATCGCTTCAGGCCCTGTTCTCGGGTGGCATTGCGTTTGGTCTGCCGGAGCGCCGTCGCAACATCGATTTGCCTGATGCGCCGGCCAATTCCGTCTTCAAGCTTTATGCCAGCGAGGCTGATGCCCACAACGCGCGCTACCATAAGCGCCTGCGTGTCGTGACCTACATCAACTCCTCTGTCAAAGGCCTTACGAACGGCAGTCAGGTCACCATGTTCGGCTTGCAGATTGGGACTGTCACTGATGTCCGTCTCCTTCTCGAAGGCCCTACGAAGCTGCCTCGTGTCCGCGTGGATATGGAGCTTGAGCCGGAGCGTATGCTGTCCAACTGGGATGATCGGATCGAGAACAGTAAGGAGCCGCCTGTCGAGAAGTATCTCCAGGCCTTCGTGGCTGATGGAATGCGTGCCTCGGTTCAGAGCGCCAGCTTCCTGACCGGTGAATCCATGATTGCCTTGCAATTCGTCAAGAATGCTCCTGTTACAGCCTTGACCTACGAAGGCGACGTTGCCGTTCTCCCCAGTCAGGCTGGCGGAATGGACGGAATCATGGAGTCCGTCTCCACCATCACCGACAAGATCGCGGCAATGCCGCTGACCGAAATTGGTGGCCATGTGAACGATCTTCTGGCGCATGCGGATAGCCGTCTGAATAGTCCGGAAGTCACGCAGTCCCTCGCGGCGCTGCGCGATTCTCTACAAAATCTGAGCAGGCTGACGAAAACCGCCAACCAGGACCTGCCGGCGCTGATGAAGGGGCTGCAGGGCACTCTGGCAAATGCCCAGTCTGTTCTGGGGGCTTATGGCGGCGATACGGATTTCCATCGCAACCTTCAGAACATGATCATCCAGCTGACCCAGATGTCCCGCTCCCTGCGGTTCCTCACGGATTATCTGGATCACCATCCTTCCGCTCTCATCACCGGCCGCAGGAACTGAGCCATGACACACTCTTCGACGTCCCGCTTTCGTTTCCTGTCCCTGGTGGGGGCTCTGGGGCTGACGGGCCTCCTCTCGGCCTGTAGTAGCGATCCCACGCTCTATACGCTGGCTCCTCTGCCGGGTGTGTCCCAGGCGGGAGGCCCTGTCGTGGTCGAGGTCCGGACACCTGTTGTGAGCGCGCGGCTTGATCGCGATACGATTGTGAAGACCAGTGAGGACTATCAGACAAAGCTTGCTTCGGGCAGTAGTTGGAGTGAGGCGCTTCCGGACATGCTGGGTCATACGCTGATGACCGATCTAGCCCAGCGTTTGCCGGGTACGACCGTCTTCGCGCAGGATGATGCAGTCACGACGACGCCTGCGGCCTATGTGGAGCTGACCATCCGCAATTTTGAAGCCGATTCGGTCGGACACGCACTCGTGACGGGCATGCTGTCCGTTCACCCGGCTGGAAAGATGATTGGTCCTGTGATGACCACGCCTGTGGTGTGGCAGTCGTCAGAGCCGGTTGTGTCTAGCACGGCAAAGCTGACGGCAGCGCTCAGTCAAGGTGTTGCCAGCATCGCGGATCAGGCTGCAGCAAAACTGCGGGTTCTGCCACAGCCCCTGAAGGACTGAGAATCATCAGGGTCACAAATAAAAAAGGCTCCCGAGAGGGAGCCTTTTTTATTGTAAGGAATAGAACTTGAAAAACTTAGAGCTTCTCGACCTGCGTGAAGTCCAGATCGACTGGCGTGGAGCGGCCGAAGATGGAAACGCTAACCTTGAGGCGCTGACGCTCGTCGTCGACATCCTCGATCATACCGGTGAAGGAAGTGAACGGACCATCCGCCACGCGGATCTGCTCACCAATCTCGAAGGAGAGGCTAGAACGGGGACGCTCAACGCCTTCCTGGGCCTGCTTCATGATCCGGTCGGCTTCAGCTGCCGTAATCGGGGTCGGACGGTTGCGGGTTCCAAGAAAGCCCGTAACCTTGGGGGTATCCTTGACGAGATGCCAGGCTTCGTCCGTCAGTTCCATTTTGACGAGGACATAGCCGGGGAAAAACTTGCGCTCCGCGTTGACCTTACGGCCGCGGCGCATCTCTGTAATATCTTCGGAGGGAACAAGGATCTGTTCGAAATGATCGGACAGGCCTTTCTGTGCAGCCTGCTCCTGGATATGGCTCGCGATCTTCTTCTCAAAACCGGAATAGACGTGAACAACGTACCAACGCTTCGCCATGGTGCGAACTTAGCCTCCAACGCCAAAAAGTTCGCGGACGCCGAGGCCGATCACCTGGTCCACGATGAAGAAGAAGATGCAGGTCACGGTAACCATGACCAGCACGGCACCTGACGTAATCAGGGTATTGCGACGGGTCGGCCACGTGACACGTTTTGCTTCGGCGCGCACGTCACGGACGTAGGCCACCAGATTGAAGCCGGATCCGCTCTTTTGAGGCGCCGTTTTCCGCGACTCGTCTTTCGGGGTACTGACCGACACCATCGTCCTCGAATCAAGTGAAAATCCCGCTCCCGGTGTCGGGAAGGACATCCGGTGAGAAGGAGTGGCAGGGGCGGAGGGTCTCGAACTCTCAACCTCCGGTTTTGGAGACCGGCGCTCTAGCCAATTGAGCTACACCCCTATCATCGGGCAAGACATTTTTGAGGTGTCATGCCAACGACAGTGGCCGCAAAAGAGAATGTTCAGGAGTAAAAGTCAAGTGCCTCGAACATCTTTGTTGCGGAATTTCCATTTTGATCTTTCCCCTCTTGCGGGCGCGGAAAAAAATGGGCTAAGGACACTTCCACCTGAGCGGGCGTAGCATAGTGGTAATGCAGTAGCCTTCCAAGCTTCTTAGGAGGGTTCGATTCCCTTCGCCCGCTCCAGATCTCTCGGAATTGATATTTTCGTCTTATCGCCCCTGACAGGGAGCGTGTGATGGCGTCGCTTCTCCAATCTGGAGAATCTGCAGGACGACGGCGGAATCGCCGACATTGCCTGACTGATGGCCTTTAGGATCGGTGTCGTGAGCGATCGGAGCCACATCCTCACTGAGCAGGACATCACCCGGATTCAGCTCCACACTGGTCCCGTCCATAGCCTTGACGAAATAGATTCCTGATAGCGGCACAATCCATTGGACCTGATGGCTTTCGTTCCATCCGCCTTTCCAATGCGGGGGCTGAACCCGTATCGTCATCGTTGCCGGCCCGTCATGGAGTGTGCTGAGCATGACCTTGTCTCCGGTCGGCGTGATCGAATTCTCATGGAATGTCGATATCTTGCACTTGGTCAGATGCGTGACACCTTGAGGGTCGGTCCAATTGTCCCAGTAGGAAATGGTCGGGAAGGACGGTTTGTCCTCTAGTGGGGTTGCTCGTGCTGCCGTGGCCAGGGGAGGGAGCGAAAGGGCGGGGATGGATAGCGCGCCTAACAGAAAAAAGAGGTATTTCTGGATGGTCATCTGGTCTCCGTGGTTGTTTGGAGGGCGTGTGTTGAACGGAAGTAAAGAATTTCCGAAGAACCACTGTGAAACTCTCGTCATGCCAGTCCGGTAGAGGAAAACGCAAACCTTCGTCTGGTCGGGGGCGGATGAAAGGGGATTTGCGTATCGTCTCGGTTGCGCAGGGCTGGGACAGCGTGCTAGAGGCGGCCCCAAGTGGAGGACCGGGTTTCAGACGAATCCTGCGCAGGAACGTCTATGCCCGGTCCGGACAGTTTTGATGCAAGGAACCGGATAAGCCGGTTCCGGCCGCACTCTGCGGCGGATTTAGTGAGACGGAACACGCGTGTGACGGTGACACAGGTGCCGCAGGTTGGACACACAGGGGGCTTGGCCCAGCGCTACGCCCGTGCGCTTTATGATCTTGCTTCGGAGCAGGGGACTCTTCCCGATGTTCTGGGTGAAGTGAAGGCGCTGCGTGCCGCCATTTCCGAAAGCGACGACCTGCGGAAATTCCTGGCTGACGCTCGGATAGACATCCGCCAGGGTCAGACGGTTTCGAATGTCCTGGTGTCGAAGCTCGGCTTTGGAGACGTCCTGCGCCGGTTTGTCGGCGTTATCGCCGAAAACCGTCGTCTGCCTGATCTTGCATCCATTCTGGACGGTGTTCTGGCGCTCGACGCCGCCCTGCGTGGCGAAGTCGTGGCCGAAATCCGCTCTGCACAGCCTCTTAACGACACGCAGCGCAGCCAGCTTCAGGTCCGACTGGCCGAAGCCGGCTACAGCCGCGTGTCCATGACCGAACATACGGACCCTGCCCTCATTGGTGGCATGACCGTACGGATCGGTTCCACACTCTTTGACACTTCGATCGCCGGGCGCCTGACCCGCCTGCAGAACGCCATGAAGGGAGCCGCGTGATGGATATCCGTCCCGCCGAGATTTCGGACATCCTCAAGCAGCAGATCGCGTCTTTCGACCAGGTCGAGACCGTTTCCGAAACGGGAACGGTCCTGTCCATCGGCGACGGCATCGCCCGCGTCTACGGCCTGAACAACGTCATGGCCGGTGAAATGGTCGAGTTCGAAGGAACCGGCCTCAAGGGCATGGCCCTGAACCTCGAAGCCGACAATGTCGGTGTGGTTCTGTTCGGAGATGGCGACGGCATCCGCGAGGGCGACACCGTCCTGCGTACGAAGTCCGTGGTTGAAGTTCCAGTCGGTAAAGGCCTGCTGGGACGTGTGGTTGACGGTCTGGGCAACCCGATCGATGGCCGTGGCCCGCTGACGGACGTTGAATACCGCCGCGCCGAAGTGAAGGCTCCGGGCATCATGCCGCGCCAGTCGGTCAGCGAGCCGATGCAGACGGGCATCAAGGCCATTGATGCGCTCGTTCCCATCGGACGTGGTCAGCGTGAGCTGATCATCGGTGACCGTCAGACGGGCAAGACCGCGATCCTGATCGACACCATCGTCGCCCAGAAGCCGGTCAATGCTGAAGGCGATCCGAAGAAGTCCCTGTACTGCATCTATGTCGCTATCGGTCAGAAGCGTTCCACGGTGGCCAACCTGGTCCGCACGCTGACCGAACATGGCGCGATGGAATACTCCATCGTTGTTGCCGCTACGGCCTCTGATGCGGCTCCGATGCAGTATCTCGCTCCGTACACGGCCTGCGCCATGGGTGAGTATTTCCGTGACAACGGCATGCACGCTCTTGTCTGCTACGACGATCTGTCCAAGCAGGCTGTGGCTTACCGCCAGATGTCCCTGCTGCTGCGTCGTCCGCCGGCTCGTGAAGCGTTCCCGGGTGACGTGTTCTACCTGCACTCCCGTCTTCTGGAGCGTGCGGCCAAGATGTCCGACGCCAATGGCGGCGGCTCACTGACGGCCCTGCCGGTCATTGAGACACAGGCTGGCGATACGGCTGCCTACATCCCGACCAACGTGATCTCCATCACCGACGGTCAGATCTTCCTTGAGACGGATCTGTTCTACAAGGGTATCCGCCCGGCCGTGAACGTCGGTGGTTCGGTGTCCCGCGTGGGTTCCGCAGCCCAGATCAAGGCGATGAAGCAGGTTGCCGGCAAGATCAAGCTGGAGCTGGCACAGTATCGTGAAATGGCTGCATTCTCGCAGTTTGCTTCCGACTTGGACGCCGCAACCCGCAAGCAGCTTGATCGTGGTGCCCGTCTGGTCGAGCTGCTGAAGCAGCCCGAGACGTCCCCGCTGCCCGTCGAAGAGCAGGTTGTTGTTCTTTACGCCGGTACGCGTGGCTACGTTGATCCGATCGCCGTGGACAAGGTTGTGGCCTACGAAGCCGCTCTTCTGTCCGAGCTGCGCGGTGCGGGCTCGGACATCCTGACGGCCATTCGCAATGACCGCCAGATCAAGCCGGAGACGGAAGGCAAGCTCAAGGAGCTGCTCGAAGCATTCGGCAAGCGCTTTTCGGCCTGAGGATAGCCCATGGCTTCGCTGAAGGAACTGCGTGGACGGATCACGGGCGTCAAATCGACGCGCAAGATCACGAACGCGATGAAAATGGTTGCAGCCTCCAAGCTGCGACGCGCCCAGATGCAGGCCGAAGCGGCTCGCCCCTATGCTGACGCCATGCGTCGCATGATGGCAGAGCTGGCGACGGCGACCCGTGGTGAGGACGCGACAAGCCTGCCGCGCCTTCTCGCGGGAACGGGCAAGGACCAGACCCATCTCGTGGTGGTGCTGACCTCTGACCGTGGCCTTGCCGGCGGCTTCAACGCCAATATTGTCCGCAGTGCCCGTCAGCTGGTCGATACCTTGGTATCGGAAGGCAAGACGGTTCGCATCCTGCCGGTCGGTCGCAAGGGGGCAGATATTCTCGTGCGTCACTATCCGGACATGGTCGTTGACCGTCTGGCCGGAACCGAAGGCAAGGATGTCGGGTTCGACAAGGCTGCCGATATCGGAAGCCGGATCGTCACCATGCTGGAAGCGGATGAGATCGACCGCTGCACGCTGGTCTATAACCGCTTCCTCAATGCCATGACGCAGGTTCCGGTACAGGCGCCTCTGGTTCCGCTCGCGGTTCCCGAGAACGACAATGCCGCTCCGGATGCCGACACGGCCCAGTATGAATTCGAGCCGGACGAGACGACGCTTCTGACGCAGCTTCTGCCGCGCAACCTTCAGGTCCAGATCTTCTCGGCCCTGCTGGAAAGTGCTGCTGGCGAGCAGGGCGCGCGCATGACCGCGATGGACAATGCCAGCCGTAACGCCAGCAAGGCCATCGACCGTCTGTCGCAGAAGTACAACCGTACGCGTCAGGCCAACATCACCAACGATCTGATCGAAATCATCTCCGGCGCAGAAGCCGTTTGAGATCACGCAGGAGACGAATCCGATGTCCGAAACCCTTACCCCTTCTGCCGGAGCTGCCAACAACGTGGTCGGCCGCGTCACCCAGGTGCGCGGCCCCGTCGTGGACGTGCAGTTCGAAGGCGATCTTCCCTTCATCCTGAACGCTCTGCACGTCCAGAACGGCGATCATACGCTGGTTCTGGAAGTTGCGCAGGAAATCGGCGAGCGCCAGGTCCGCTGCATCGCCATGGACACGACCGACGGTCTGGTCCGTGGCGCTGAAGTCCGTGACACGGGCACGCAGATCATGGTTCCGGTTGGCCCGGCAACGCTCGGCCGTATCCTGAACGTCGTTGGTGAGCCCATCGACGAGCGCGGCCCGATCAGCAGCGAACTGCGCTTCCCGATCCACCGTCCGGCCCCGGCTTTCGAAGACCAGGCCGCTGCGTCCGAAATCCTCGTGACCGGCATCAAGGTCGTCGATCTGCTCTGCCCGTACCT